>JAHJOQ010000133.1 GCA_018820315.1 Candidatus Zixiibacteriota bacterium
AGGAAGGAAAGCGGTCCCTAAGGATATCCGTGATCTTATCCGTACTATGTCTCGAGATAATCCCTTTTGGGGAGCTCCCAGGATTCATGGTGAGCTGCTCAAACTCGGCATCGAGATTAGCCAGGGAACAGTCTCCAAGTATATGGTTCACTACCGGAAGCCTCCGTCTCAGAGCTGGCGCACCTTCCTGAAGAACCACGCCAAAGACATTGCCTCCGTTGATTTCTTCACCGTTCCAACGGTTACGTTTCGCGTGCTTTACGTCTTTATCATCCTATCGAATGTACGTCGGCGAATCGTCCACTTCAACGTGACCAACTCACCCACTGCATTCTGGACCGGACAGCAGGTCGTCGAAGCTTTCCCCTGGGATACCGCGCCACGTTACATGATTCGGGATCGAGATAAGAAATATGGCTGTGAGTTCACTCAGCGTGTTATTGCATTGGGAATCAAACAAGTTCTGATTGCAGCTCGATCTCCCTGGCAGAGCCCATATGTCGAGCGAGTTATCGGTTCTATTCGACGAGATTGTCTCGATCACACCATCATTTTCAATGAGCGACATCTCAAGCGCGTACTCACGGAATACATGCATTACTATAATGAGTATCGGACCCATCTTGGACTTGAGAAGGATTGTCCGGAGCCGCGAGAGATCGAGCACCCTGATTCGGGCGTCATCAAATCGGAGTCGATGGTAGGCGGATTGCATCATCGGTACTATCGGAAGGTTGCCTGATTCGTAGAAAGCATCGGAGCCAAATTCTTATTCTTGAGGATTACTCAGCCCGGATCTACAGTTTCTCCCCAACAGATACATCTTCCCTCATCCAATTCGCATAAATCCGATTCTTCTTCGACGATTCTACGGAGCAATTTGGCCTCTTGGACCATCGATTCTAGCTGGAATGGAGTTTTTATAAGGGACAGGCCTCATCTCCTGAACTGATCAGAGATGAGATAGCCACTTAAAAGTATTATGAGAATACCCACAGTGCGCAGCGCAGATTCCGGTTCAAATACGGCACCAGGCGCAGGAGTAACGGAATGAGCAAGATACAGAACCGCCGATCCCAACAGCACCAACACCAGATAGATAACCCACCTAACATTGTCCCTTGATATCATTTCCACCTCCTTGTAAACATCCCACAATGGGAAAGCGAGTGATTCACAATAACACCTGTCAATGGCTGTGTCAAGCAGCAAAGCAATTCGATCAACCAAACAGCCCGACAGTTTGGCGCAGCATTTACAACATTCTTATCACAAAACCCAGCCAAAAGTGGATAGCTCTGTGGTCGAATGAAACCAGTTGCCACCATAAGCTGACAGCTGCCATTACACGGCTGCCATTGCCCACGCTTCAGCCAACGAGCACGTGTTTCCACAGCTTATAGTACAATCCTCTCCGTTTTATCAAATCCTCATGGCTTCCACTTTCAGCGATACTCCCCTCGTCGATGACCAGGATTCTATCAGAACTTCTAGCTGTCGTCAATCTGTGTGTAATTGCGATTGTAGTCCTGTTATGCGACAGACGCCTCAGTGCTTTCTGAATCAAATACTCGGTCTGATTATCCAAACAAGAAGTGGCTTCGTCAAGGATTAGGATTCTCGGATTTCTTAGGAAGACCCTAGCCAAAGCAATACGCTGTGCCTCTCCTGACGAAATCCGCAGCCCCCATTTCCCAATTTCTGTTTCATAACCGTGTCGAAGTCTGACAATTTGCTCGTGAACGTAAGCCGACTTGGCTGCTTCCACGACTTGGTCAAAGCTTACATTCTTATTCCCATACATTATGTTTTCTGCGACAGTGCCACTGAACACATTGAGATTCTGCATTACGAACCCGATCCCTGTCCAAAGTGATTGAGGAAGTACCTTGCTGCTATCATTGCCGTCTATCCACACTGCACCTCGCGTTGGCGCAATGAATCCGGCAATCAAGTTGACCATTGTTGTTTTCCCCGATCCGCTTCTTCCCACCAGTGCCACTGACTCGTTGGGATGGATATCTAACGTGATGTCTTTGAGAGCACATCGTGCTTGTCCAGCGTAAGCGAAGGATACGTTCCGAAATGATATCTCACCTGCTTCTATGCATATTGGAGTAGCACTTGCTACAGCGCAAGTTGTGGGCAATTGGTCCACAACTTCATAGAACCTGCGTAAGCTTATGATAGACGCGGGGTAGTTGATCGCTATGTTTGCTATAGTTGAAGCGGCCGGAAGAAGTAACCGGCACAATGCGAGGAAAGCCATAAGTTCACCTATCGTAAGATCGCCGCGAATCACACTGCGCCCACCATACCAAAGTGTACCAAAGAGCCACACACTTGATGCAACTGAAACAAGAACACCAGATAATCCGCTCAAAAGCGAACCTCGTATAGATATTTTGAGAGACTGATGCAGCTTCGAATGAAATGAACGCAACTCTCGTCCCAATGATCCACAAGACTGGACTAATTCTATTCCGTCCAGTGCTTCCTTCGCAGTTCCATAGATATCCTCCTCCAGCGCCCGCTGCTTTCTCGTGATAGTTTCTATGGGGCGACGGAAACCGTAAATTAGGGCGCAATGAAGCGCAACAACACCTGTTACGAACATTGTTAATTGGACGTTCAGATGCAGCATCCAGAAAATGATGAATGCTGCGGTGCAGGAACTGAGAATGACTGTGATAGGCAACCCACCAACAGAGCTGCACACCACTTGCCCATCATTAAACAAGATATACAGCAAGTCACCAACTCTCTTCTTGCTGTAAGCACGTATCATTCCCTGGCTAAGGTGCCGGTAAAGACCGTACTTGATGTCAAATGAAAGACGCTGAATGAAAACAGCTGAAAGGTAAGTGTTTAGCAATCCGACCCCCGAGCTAACAACAACAGCTGCCACCATAGCAACTAGAACTGCGGTCAGGAGACTGTTACTCTTCGCAATGATGATTGAATCCACCATTATCTGTGTGATGAGTGGGCCCAACAGCGTCAATGCCCCCAAAATCATTGAAATCAGTAGGATCAAACACATCCGGCTCCGATATCTGAAACCGTACTCACGAAAAGCTCTCAGGAACAGTCTGATTCTTTCGGATCTCATTTCAGGTTGCCTGCACGCTTTCCTCATGAAAAAGATCCAACTTAAAACCATAGATATAGCCACGGACAATGTGACTGCCAACAGCAACGAGCATGGGCAATACTAGCACGACAATAAGAGCCACATTGTAGTCAAGAGATGATGGAGGGAACGTCATTGACACTCCGACAATAGCATCCACCAAGTAGTGCGCAGTTAGTACGGTTACAAACCCGTACTTAATAAAAACAACTCCGTAGACGATACCTATGAGTGTTATTTCAATCATCCTGAAGTACACTGGAAATATGACATGCCCAGCATGATTGATGCCCCATGCCAATGCAGACAGGATGACAGCCGCGATGGTCGTCCGGAGATATTTCTTGAATAGTGGAATGCAGAATAAACGGAACGTGCTTTCCTCTATCAAAGAAGCGAGGAAGGCTGCCCCGATTACACCAATGATGGGTATGTGAGACATTGACGCAATGCCAATTCTTGGTTTGGCAGGCATCCACACACCAACGCTGTCGCCAATCAAGTAACAAGACATATGATACGCTATGAGCATGAATGCGAGACCATATCCAATTGCACATTTGCTCAGAAGGCGTCTAAACCGACGCCGACCTAAGTGAATACAATACCTCGCTAAGCTTCCCGATCCGAATGTCCGAGCATACAACTGCTGTCCGAGTGCGCTATAGATCACTACCTGACCTCCCAATACGCACGAACTCAATAGGATCATAATGGAATGCGAACCCAGAAGCTCCATCCAGCCTTCCGTCGTCGTCACAGTCCTTGAAGTGATGAACATGTTGTTGATTGGCAGTACGGCAGCGACCAGAAACACAACGAATCCCAAGAATACTCCGTATTGCCACTGTACCTCTTCCCGCCTTGATATTGTACGGACCGTGTAGATTGCTGCACTCAACATGACCAGAAATGATAGTGCGTTCCCAATAGCTGAAAACAGCTCTCTGATGGAGCGTTCGTTTCGAACTCTCCTGACATGTGATTCCGGAACCTTGATAAATCGTTCGAAGAAGCTCACACTCTCCCCGCGCAGGGTGACAAGCACCTCTTCGTCAATTTCTGGTAAAGGCCGCCATTCCCTTGCCCAAGTAAATGAATGATTGATCCGATCAGTTTGTTCATCAATCGATATTGCCGTCAGAGTAAAGTCAGACAAATCTAGGCCGGCGATATCATTGGTGAATGTCTCTGCAATCTCCAGAGCAACATACTGGTCTGGTTTACTGCGCTGTGGGATATTCGTGATTTCGCTCTTGAATCCATCAAAATGGCCATCCGGGGCAATCCCAACAATGAACCGCTGCTTTGAGATGGGATTGAAGAAGACAATTCTCCAGTAATGGAGACACAATTCGCCGGAACTTGTCAGGCGATTAAGTGCCGCTATACCCAGTTCCCGCTGGAGGAAGTAATCGACTTGCTGGTCAGTTTCAA
Organism: Candidatus Zixiibacteriota bacterium; assembly: GCA_018820315.1. Taxonomy (NCBI): domain Bacteria; kingdom Pseudomonadati; phylum Candidatus Zixiibacteriota; species Candidatus Zixiibacteriota bacterium. Next base: position 4,571 of record JAHJOQ010000133.1, read on the forward strand.
ATGTCGCCGTGACGCTGTAATCAGGTATGTCTACTCCCATTTGTGCCATAACGTTTTCAGCTTTGCGGATTGCTTGTTCCCTCTCCATAATCACACCAATTTCCGACGGTGGAAAGGCGGCATCAAAGTATTCAAGAAAGAAAATGACGGAGATGAGGGTTACCAGAAGGAATGTCGTGCATAGCATTATATTGATGGTCCGATCGGAGTGTGTAGACAACAGCTTCTCTCCATCTGAAGTGCAATGGCAGTTATTCTGCCATAACTGACTCTATCCTACCGAACTGACTGCTCATAGCTCTAGCGCTCATCAACTGTGCAAGGACGAGGCTGTTTTTGCGTATTGGCTCAGAACTCCTTGTGATGATTCATCTCCTGTTGACTCATTGCGCTCCTCTACCAGCACCGAGAATTGACGAAACAGCCAAATTCGTTCCCTAATATTGGCTTTCCATGTGGGACATTCCGGGTCCCGCCCGAGCCCCACGACAACCCAAGGGCAACTGCCCATACAAGATGGAAGCAGACTACATTGACGACACTTGGAGAATGAGAATGGGTCATGCGCCATCCATTTACACATATTCTCGATCTGGCTGTTAGTTGTTCGAGATGTGATTAGATCAATCTCCACAGTCTTTTTATCTTCAGGTTGTGGAGCACAGAGCATTCCCACAGCCTCATCTGAATTACATAGCGTCATCCAGCACTTCTGAATCTGTTTCTTAGCGTCAATGGCCAAAGAATACGGTGAGAGCATTGAGCAACCCATTGACATCGTCCTTGGCAAGCAGATCGACTTGTCGATTCTGAATCCTCTCTCAAGTGTCTCAGCAAGGAGCGATACTTCTATTGAAGCGAAGTCTCGCCTTCGATAAAGATGACCAACGAACGTTTTGCATTTGGCTGTGAGAGAATTCACAGGAGCGAAGTAGACAAGTACTTTTTCTTTGATTCCTTCTCGCTCGAGCACGTCCAATAGCTCTTTCGCGGTGCCAACATTTCTTGTATCAACGTTTACGCGTATGTTGATTTTGAGCAGATCGCAGGTCTGTTTGATATTCTGAACAATATCATTAAAGGAACCCTTCCCATTTCTGTACATTCTGCGCGCATCGTTAATCTCAGATGGTCCGTCGAGAGTTACTTGAGCACTTGTCACTTGATGCTTTAACAGAGTCCTTGCAGTTCGTCTCGTTAGTAGTGTCCCGTTCGTAACGATTCCGGATGCATATTGAATTCCTCTCTTACTGCATAGATCTTGCAGCCTCTTTGACATGGCATACAGAAATCTTGTATTCAGAAGAGGTTCTCCGCCATACCACGTAACAGTTAGTCGATTGGCTTGACTTCTATCAAGGAGCCTCTGCGTTAACTGTAACATAAGTGGAATTTCAGGCTCGCCGAGGTAGTCGTCAGATCTCTCTTCGTAGCAGTAAGTACATGCCAAGTTGCAGTCGTGAGTGATCCCGATGGTCAGTCCTACTGATCTCTGCATGAACCTTGCAATGTTGTGCTGTGCCCTAATCTGGGCCAACTCATCAGCATTGTCCTCAACTAAGAAACCACCTTTGGCCAGTTCAGAATTGAGTTGTTCACATTCTTGCTCATTAAGGCCATTAGGGATACTTCCTGCGGACCACTCCTCGTATGTTTGATACTCCTTTCTGTCACACTCGATCAGACTTTGTGTCCGACTGTTGTATCCAAGTATTGTGCCATCATCGTATGTAAAGAACAAGTTGAATCGTGACGCTTTCATATTCTGCAACCTCCCGCGGCCAAAGATCGGAAACATCAACTCTGCGATCGCACACGAATCCGGAGACGCCAGCAATGATGACTGATCATACTGTGCAACGGATGTTGTACAGGGCACTGGAACATGCTACAACCTACTTTACGTTTCAACTGCACGTAGCAATTCGTCCCGCACGACGAAAGCAACTGTTATCCTGCTTGATCTCATGCAGACGCGCAACGTCACGCTGATTCGTGCATGATCCAGAAAGAAACCGAAAACAGATCGTCTTCCCTTTGAGACTATCTTCTCTTCATTCAAAGAGCCGTAGGCATCACCATCAAAGAGCGACTGGAAGACAGTCTACACCACAGTTCGAAGAGCAATCTATGCCGCATGAAACTGGTGTGCATACGTTTATCATGGCCTCCGCCATGCAGGTGTTGTCGTAGATGAAATCCCACACCGCAAGAAGAAAGGTTCCAAAAATGGATGTGCAGGCAACTGGCCCGTTCGCATATCCCGTTCTTGCCGGTTCGTTCAGGTACTTCACTTTAATTGCTCCTTTCAGTTTGTCATCGTTCTGGTATCTCCTCACTAACAAAAGCCGTATCTTGTCACGAAGGATGAGTTGCGAACCCCGCGACATGGCGATCTAGATAGTGCGAGTACTCCCTACCCTTAGCCGCAGTTGTAAGAGCTCCTTTGGGTGTCATAGGCCGGGCAAAACCGGCCACTTAGGGTCACGTCAAAACCGGCCATTTTGAGGGAGGAAGGATTTGCCGTATACCTTCGTCAGGAGGTATTAGATGGCAAACCAACTCAAAGTGGCTGTTGCAGATGCGATTA
>JAHJOQ010000134.1 GCA_018820315.1 Candidatus Zixiibacteriota bacterium
ACAGCGCAGGGTGCAGCCTTAGTCGACATAGAGATCGCCTCGTCGCTTTGCTCCTCGCGATGACGGCTTTGTTTTACGCGAGACTTTTTCAATAAGCCCTGGCAAAAGAAAGACGGCGACCATTTGATGGTCGCCGCCCTTCCACACGTTCGCAAATTGCGCGGAGTCTGGTTATGTGACCACGTCGTTCACCGTATTGGTGAGAGTACCGTCTTCATCCATAGTCCAGGTATCCGCCGCCGCGTCATCATCGATACCCGGATCAGGCGCGTTGGCGGTAGCGACGAATGCAGCACCGGTAACTACGATTGTGTAGGCATAACGGGCCTGCAGCATCACTTCAACACCGAGCTCAGCCAGGTCATCCGTGTAAAAGCCCTTTTCCTGGAAATACGCACGCTCCATCACGTAGATCTGCTTGAGGATCTGCTTGGCTTCTGACTGCTTCGACTTGGTGCTCGCCGTCATGAATCTCGGAATCGCCAGCGCGGCAAGAATACCGATGATGACCACGACGATCATGAGTTCGATCAGCGTGAAGCCCTTCTGGGATTTGTGGAACTTTGACAACATTTTTGCCCTCCTACGAGCTTTGAGTTGATATGGGTTTCTGCTTCTTTCTACTAAGTCCTCGATTTCTCTTTGACTCTCGCTTAACAGTTTCGCAAAGATCGCGCCCATCGGCGAAAACTCTGCGGGAAACTTTCATTTCTCTGCTTATCCCTTTGCGATGCAATACAATCGATTTTGTGATGTCTCCTTCTCTTGTTCATAATTGCTGTTCAAACCATGTTCAGGATCATTCAAACTCTCTCACTTTGCCCTTGGCACATCGCAAAACGCAATGCTAACTTGTCACGTCATCCGAAGTGTTTACAAGATTCCCTGCGTCGTCAATAGTCCAGACATCGGGTGCTGGATCATCATCCAACCCCGGATCCGCGCACGTTGCAGTCGCTACAAAGCTGCTGCCATTTACCACCATGCTGTACGCATAGCGTGCGGTTGACATCAGTTCTACCAGAATATCCTTGTAGGCGTCCGGATTGGCCGGTGTAAGCACGACACCACCCGGATCCCAATAGGTTTCATTCTCTTGAAAATGCGCCCGCTGGTTGACATAGATTTGTTTCAGGATCTTTTTTGCTTCCGATTGTTTACTCCGAGCTGCCACAGTCATGAACTTCGGGATAGCCATTGCGGCGAGAATGCCGATGATCACGACTACGATCATCAGTTCTATCAGCGTGAAACCTGTTGTCCTCACCCGTCTCAAATGTTACTCCAATCTTTGAATTCGACCAATCCGGATGCCGCAAAGAGGGTGCCCAACTGCAGGCAATGTTCTTAGTCGATGACACTGTTGCGACTACATCGCTTACTGTAGAGACAAGTCAACGACTCACCGCCCCAAGTATTGCTTCCTGCGTTCTCCATACTGCAAAATGCGAGAATCAACATCTACGAGTCGCCCTTCTCCGCATGCCTGAGATCGTATCGGTCTATCTTCCGATATAGAGTGGATGGGTCTATGCCGAGTATCTTAGCCGCCCTCGATTTCTGCCATCCGGTCTGGTTCAGCGTCCAGAAGATATATGCCTTCTCGATCGATTCCAGCGTCGGCGTCGTAGCCTTGTCTCTCGGATCGATTGCTGTCTTCGGAACCTGTTCAGTTATATTCTTCGGAAAATCAACTATTACAATCTCATCCGACTTCGACAGCAGGAGCGCTCGTTCAACGCTGTTTTCAAGTTCCCTGACATTGCCCGGCCAGTCGTACGCGACCAATGCACTCAGCGCTTCTCCTGATACCTTTCTGATTGGAAGCTTCATCTTCTCTGAGTATATGCGCACGAAATGGTTCACCAGCAGTTCAATATCCTCGCGCCGTTCCCTCAGCGATGGGATATAAATCGGCAGGACATTAAGCCTGTAGAACAGATCAGCCCTGAAGCGATTCGCTTCAACTTCCGTTTCCAGATCGGCATTTGTAGCAGCGATCAGCCTGACATCCACCTTGATTGGCGTAGTCGAGCCGACCGGAGTTATGATCTTCTCTTCCAGCGCCCTGAGAAGTTTGGCTTGTATGCTATGAGACGTTGTCCCGATTTCGTCCAGAAAGAAAGTCCCCGTATCCGCAACCTTGAAAAGACCATCCTTATCCTTGAAAGCGCCGGTGAACGAACCCTTGACGTGTCCGAATAGTTCGCTCTCCAGGAGTGTTTCGGGCAGCGCCGCGCAGTTGATCGTTATGAATGGTTTCCCCGCTCGGTTCGAATGATAGTGCATTGCCTTAGCAATAAGATCTTTTCCAGTGCCGCTCTCTCCCCTGACAAGGACGGTACTATCCGAATTGGCAACGGTCAGTGCCATCTCTTTCATCTTCAGGACGCGAGGATTCTGCCCAATGAAATTGTCGAATGAGAATTCTGTCGATAGCCGCGTTTTTAGGTCCTTATTTTCTTCTGAAATCAGAGCTTCCTTCGACAGCTTGCTCAACGCAAGCTTCACCTCATCGATCTTAAATGGCTTAGTGATATAGTCATACGCTCCGCTCTTCATGGCTTCAATCGCCGAATCGACTGAAGCAAAAGCAGTCATGACGATGAATGGTATGTCCTCGTCCATCCGCTTCACCTTCGACAGCAATTCAAGCCCTGTCATCTCGGGCATCATCAGATCGGCTATGATCACGTTCGGAGCCGCTTTGCGAATCTTCGCGATGGCCTCTTCGCCACTCGATGCGCACTCGACCTCGTAACCCTCTTTGAAGAGCATGATTTCCATAAAATTGCGCATGCTCTCCTCATCATCCACTACCAAGACACGTGTTTTGTCCATTCTGCCAGTCTCCTTTGTCTCGCATACAGATATCGGCGGATTTATGGCAGATTAAACGGCTTCTTGGGGCGCAGACTCGCATTCTGCAAAGAATGTTCGGGTTGTGAGCAGACATGGCCATTTGACCAGCTCAAAGCCAACATCTGCGCCTCGCCGGATAAGATTTTCCAAACTATTCGGAGCTAAACCGAATCAATTTGGAACTTATCAGCTTGCGAGTCTTGTTTAAGGGGTTAGGACTGGTTGAAGGCTACAAGAGTGAGTTCACGATAAACGATTAAACATTCGACTTTGTGGCCGAAAATAACTATGATAGTCATAGTTACCTAATCAGATTCTAATTGATGAGTTGTATCGTGTACCCTGTGATTCAGAAAAGGAGTTCAAGATGCAAGACAGAATAGGGATAGTTGCCGGTAACATCTGGAAGAAGCTCGAAAGAGATGGCGAAATGTCGCCGCGGAAGCTCTCCACAGCTACCAAGGAAAAGTCAGATGTAGTATATCTGGCTCTTGGTTGGCTAGCGAGAGAGAACAAAGTGGAGTTCAACGCTACAAAGAGCTCTTTCAAGGTCAAGATTGCCGGGCGCTAATACTGCCCGGTCGATGATCCAAAATATGCGGATGTAGCTCCGCAATTACATCTTCTCAACGGCATCGGGCAGATGTTCACATGTGCCACACATGTATAACATTTGTGCAACAGTCTCGTTACGCTGTATCAGTGTGTCCAGCATCCGATAATTACACTATACGTCGATAACATCGTATGCCGAAGGGAGTAGTGTATGAGGGGATCACTGTTACTGTTGACGATGCTGGCATTCCTGGTCGTTGGCTGCTCTTCGACTCAGCAAAGTCACGACATAATCATAGTCAAGGACTCCGGCTATGGATACTCTGCAGACAATCCCATAAATTGTGGGGGCGGAATCAATGGCGAGCGGAAGTATATCGCAAAACTGAGGGGACCTGAAGGCCAGCGGATCAGAGCAGATCGGTTGGCGAATTGCTGCCACTTCAAACTGCCCGGCAAGAGCTTCAAGAAAAGTGGATTTATCTCACGCTATGAGGTCCATTATGACGGCATTTCTCAACCAGTTGTGATTTACCTGAATGGGTTTTTGCGCGCTCCGGTGAGAGCTCCCGGAGGATTCGCCATCGCTGATTGAGAATGAGATTCTGGATGAGATTAGACGCACCCGTCTTATGGGTGCGTTTTTCTTATGGTGTCGTCAGAGTTCACATCCTGGCGGGTCTCTGAAATGATTAGTGCGCGAATCGGGCAGAAAGGGATTCCCGCCCGCGCACGAAATCGCCTCTATTTCAATAATGATTGACATATCAGCCAGCGTGAAGTATATGCCATTGGCGATCGCGCGATTTGATTTTCTCAAGGAGAACGGCATGACACCGAGAGCAGATTTCGACGGCTTCCCAAGAGATTGTGTGAAATTCTACGAAGGGCTCAAGAAGAACAATTCAAGAGTGTGGTTTGATGATCACAGGACAGACTACGATCAGTTCGTCATGGCACCGGCGAGAGATTTCGTGGTCGCGCTCGGTACACGGCTGAGAAAGATCGTGCCTCGCATCCATGCCGAGCCGCACGTAAATAAGTCGATATTTCGTATTAATCGCGATGTCAGATTCAGTGCGGACAAATTGCCGTACAAGACGCATCTCGGCCTCTGGTTCTGGGAGGGGGATGCCAGACGGATGGAGTGCTCCGGATTCTACTTCCATCTCGATCCGCCGCGCATGTGGCTCGGTGTCGGCATGTATACGTTTCCGCCGCATCTGCTTGAAGAGTATCGCAATTCCTGTGTGCACGATATCTATGGCAAAGAGCTGACTCGAATTGTCGCAAAGGCATCGAAGGTTCCCGGCACGTCGATCGGTCGGGAGAACTACAAGAGAGTTCCGCGCGGATTCGACCCGGATCACAGGAATGCTGATCTGCTGCGCATGAATGGCTTTCATGCCGGTATTGATATTAGGATTCCAAAAGAGATATTTACGCCGAAGGCAGTTGATTTTTGCTATGACAAGCTAAGACCATATTTGCCGGTTCACAAGTGGCTGGTGGCGATGACCGAGCGAGCGGCGAATTAGTATGTCTGGTGCGCACCTGGAAAGCCAAATGCGCACAGGTCAGACAGAACAGAAGCATGGCCGGGCAGAACTAACGAGGGGACTATGGAGTTTTTAGTTGACAGATTATAATCTGTGTTAAGATTGCAATCTCATATGGCACTGATGTCTACACTACTACGAGGGTATCAAGGATGAAGAACGAGAACACTCTCTTGAAGCAGTTCAATGTAGGACTGCTGGATATGCGGGAACTCTTCCATAAGTCAGGCAGACTAGATGATTCTAACTCTAAGCTCGACGAGGTCACAAAACTACTCTGCCTAGAGATCGCATCGGTACGAGATCCAGAGTCGAGGGTACCTAGCTTAAAGGAGATTCTAGAGAAGCACCACTGCGGTCACGGTCTTGTCTCTTCCTTAAACGCTGCACTCTCTTTGGCTGCAAAAAGTGAGACACTCCGAAACTACGATGGAGGATCACTCCTCGGACCGAACCCCAAATTCAATATTGCCGAATCAGAAGAAGCTCTGGCGAGGGGACTCGCGCAGATCGTCCTTCAATCTTTTAATGGGTATTTGAGGGGAAGCAACGGCTCAGAGTCGTTTGAATTTCTTAATGAGGCCTTCTGTCATTTCATAAGAGACAATTTCCGACAGAACATCGAAGACGCGCAGTATATGACCCCGCCAGAAGTAGTCAATTTCATGGTGGATTTGGGGATAGTCCGACTCAGAGGCAAGAGGTTCACTAATTCGAAGCCTCCTATCATCTGCGATCCTTCGTGCGGCGTTGGTTCATTCCTTGCTCAATTTTATCGAGCATGGACCGTGAAAGAAAGGATGAGTTCATGTCCTATTTTGGTCGGACAGGACAAAGTCGATAAGATGGCACGTCTGAGCCTGTTGAATCTATCCCTCTTTGGCATCGAAAATCCGAAGATATATCGAGGCAATTCGCTTGTTGCTAGTTCGCCGTTGGACGCATATTCGCAGAAGTGCGATCTAATTCTCACCAATCCACCATTTGGTGCTCGCTTTGAAAGTTCCGATCTGGCGTTTCATAGTCTAGAGTACTTTCCATTCCTCCACAACTATATTCAGAGTCGGGGAGGGTTGATTGACTCTGAACTTCTCTTCCTTGATCGGTACCTGAGTCTTCTTAAACCAGGCGGGACAGTTTTGGCCGTCGTTCCTGATTCCGTGATCTCTTCATCGGGACTACCTTCCTATTTGCGCGGGCAATTACACGAGCACTGGACTATTCGCTCCATTACAGAACTGCCAGCTGTTACATTTGCACAGGCAGGGACGAGAACGAAGACCTGCATCCTTGAGGTTGAGAAGAAAAAGCCAGAAGGCAAGGCTGCATTGATGGGAAAGGTGCTGAGTCTAGGTTTTGAGGTTTCTTCAAAAAAAGGTGTTCCGTACAAGAAAGCAGAAGGTATGAATGCTTTAGAACCTCTGTTTGATGCAATGTCCAGCTTCACACAAGAAAGCAACTCGATTTCCTGCTTCAAGATAGTCGCTGATTCCCCCTCCTGCGTTGCGGTTGCCCCCAGTTTCCTAACCGATGAAAGTTGGACACCATCGCACTATTCGTCGGATCGTCTTAGAACGCTTCAGCAAATTGAAGGCCTGGCAAACGATGAAGAGTTTGAAGTACACTCTCTTGAGTCGCTTGTTAACTTAACCTCGAAGTCGAGGAGAGGGATTCGTGAGGCAAAATCTCAGAAATGTATCAGCGTTCTCCACGTCGGAGACTTCGGATCGCTAAACGTAAGTGAACTGATCGCGTATGAGCCGAAAACCCCGGGCAAGCCATGTGAAGCAGGTGACATTCTGTTCTCGAAGATTAATCCTAGAATACCGAGAGTCTTGGTGGTCCCAAACATGCCCTTTGAACTCACATGCTCAACAGAATTTGAAGTGATGAGGCCTAAATCAGGACACAACCCATATGAGATTATGTTATTGCTCCTGTCTGACTATGCGCAGAACCAGATTCGCTCTCTGACATGTGGAACCTCTTCCTCTCACAATCGGATTAAGACAAGGGAGCTTCTGTCAATAAGATTGGCCATTCCTCGAACAGGCACAGTCAAGCGAACAGCGTACGATGATGCTGTGAAGGCGTTTGAAACGGCAAACATCCGTCTAAATGAATCGAATACTTCACTACATGAGACTTGGAGTGGGCTCAACGATATGTTGGTAGTCTAGCCTTCGGATGTAATGCAGGCACCCCTGGTCATTACCACTTCATTGTAAGTGGTGCAGGAGAATAGACCATTATCTATGCGCGCCTCGAATAGGAGTGGATACTTGAGATGTCCACAATTGTTTCTGAAAACGTTCCTATCAAGGTTTCGAGGCGGATGCAGCTGAAAATTGTTACTCTTTATTATCCCTTCTTCACGTTGATGATACCAAGCTCCAGCTATCTTCCGGAACTCTACATCGTGTTGGGTCCTCACTACCCAGATACGACAGCGCTTATGACCTGTTTTCTCCGTCATGTCCCACATCACAAAGAACAAGTATGGCATGGAATCCAAAGAACTCAGCGAATCAGCGGTTGATGCATGTGTTCCTGCTTTGATGCAGCCGTTGAAACGGGGTGTGTCAATCGCATCCCAGCAATTCGCCCCCTTCACGTCCGATCCATCCTCCAGATCCGGTCCCTTCTTTCTTGAGTATCCCTGTATACCGGTCAATGCGCTGACGATAATTTGCGACCAACCCCGTGTATCTGTGGGATGGGGATGGGCGTACTTATCTGCGTACGGCTTTATTTCTGTGTACGCATCGTAATGAAGCTGAAGCAGCTGCAAGGTCTCGACTAGTCTCTCCTCCTGTGGCATCATTCGTCCCTGTTTACGGCTGATACATTCTGATACCGATCTCTCTCCGGAGAATATACACAGCCTGAAAACCGATGTCAATAGGCGCTGGGGCGATCACCCCTTTAGTATCAAAGCATCAAGGAGCAAGCGGCTGGGCACCCGGAACATATGTGTCAGGATCGTGCTAATCCTGACATACATTAGTTCATCTAATCTCTTTCGTCTGTGCAATCACCGCTGCGCCAACCGAATCGCCCCATACGTTCACAGTCGTGCGGAATCTATCGAGAAACCAATCTATACTCAGGATCATTGCTATACCCTCCACCGGCAGCCCAACCGACTGCAGCACCATCACCATCGTCACCAGTCCCGCTTGAGGGATGCCCGCTGCGCCGATTGCCGCGAGATTGGCGGTGAAGAATATCATTATCTGCTGACCGATTGTCAAATCAATGCCATAAAGCTGCGCGATAAAGATTGCAGCGACAGCTTCGTAGAGCGCCGTCCCATCCATGTTGATCGTCGCACCGAGCGGCAGCACGAAACTCGATGACTTGTGACTGACGCCGTTCTTCTCCTCGACACATTCCATCGTAACAGGAAGTGTCGCCGATGACGATGCGGTCGAAAAGGCCGTCAGCAGCGCCTGCATCATGTTACCTGCATACTTCACCGGATTCTGCTTGCCAAACCACTTGAGGATCAACGGCAGGACTATCATCGCGTGAATCGTCAATCCGATTACGACCGTAATAAAATACTTCCCAACCTTCATGAGTTCGGTGACAAACCCTGCACCGCCCGCTTCGGCAAACCTGGCCGCTATCAGACCAAATACGCCGAATGGCGCGAGGAGCATCACGAGGTGAACGAACTTCATGACGGCTTCGTTGGCGGCCACGAAGAAATCCTTCAGGGGCTTCCCCCTCTCCCCCATTGTCGTGACAATGCCGCCGAACACGAGAGAGAAGATAATCAGCGGCAAAACTCTGGTTTCTGACATGGCCGCGACGATGTTCGATGGAATCATCCCGAGGATGACATCAAAAATGCTGTACTCGCCGGGATGACCGACTTCACTGAGACCGGCCGATGCTGCGGAGCCTACCCCGGGCTGGATAATGTTGACCAGTACAATTCCGATCGCTACTGCAATGCCGGTGGTTACAAGATAGTAAGCCAGCGTCTTCGCACCTGTTACACCGAGACGCCTTACATCGCCGAGTGATATCACACCCGTGATCATGCTCGTAACGATCAATGGCACCACTATCATTTTGAGCGCATTTAGAAACAGCTCGCCTATCATCCCTGCCCACATCATGCGCTCGCCAAGGAACCAACCGAGAACCGAGCCGACTATGATCCCGACGACAATACCGATGATGATGTATCTGTTGACAGCGGGTGACATGATATCTACATGTAAGTCGCATCAGTCGGATATACAACAACAATTTCGATCCAGAATTGCACATTCAAAATGCCTTGACTTTATGTGCCATTTAGATAGATTTACCGCGAATTCAACAACGGGGATTGAGTCATGAAGTCTGGTGCAGAAGCGATTATAGTTGGTGGCGGCATCGTGGGAGCAGCGATTGCGTTCTATCTCGAAAAGCTTGGGATGCGCGATGTTGTCATTATCGAGAAGGACAGATTTATCGGCGCGGGCGCTACTGCCAAATGTGCCGGAGGTATAAGAGCCCAGTTCTCATCTGAAATAAACATAAAGATGTCGCTGATGTCGGAGAACCTTCTGGAGGCTTTCCAGGATGAGACCGGCGAGGAGGGCATATTCGATCAATGCGGATATCTCTTCATGGTTTCCACCGACGAGCATGAGGACATATTCCGCAAGAATATGGATCTGCAACTGGCCAACGGTGTGCCGGTCGAGTGGTTGACTCCTGACGATATTCGCGAATTTGCTCCCAATGTTCGATTAGACGACATACTGGGGGGCACATTTTGTCACAAGGATGGAATCGGCGATCCGCATGTTTTCACACACGGTTATGCTAAGGCTGCCAAGAAACTTGGTGCTGTGGTCGAAGTCGAGACTGAAGTCACCGGCATCAAAGTAGACAACGGAAAGATAACAGGTGTTTCTACGAATAAAGGCGACATTGCCTGCAAGATAGTCATTAATGCTGCCGGGCCGAGTTCAGCATCAATCGGAAAGATGGTCGGCGTAGACCTCCCGATTGTGCCTGTCAAGAGACAGATCAGCACAACTTCACCACTTGCTTGGCTTGACCATCGATTTCCTATGGTCGTCGACGTCGCATCGGGACTCTACTGTCATCGTGAATCGGGAGGATTGCTGCTCGGCTGGGCCGACCCGGATACGGCACCGGGATTCGATGAGTCACTCGATCCTGATTACACTGATGAAATCATTATGAAGGCAATGGATCGAATCCCCATTCTTGAAGAGGCTGGAATAGCCACGAGCTGGGCTGGGCTGTATTCTGTGACGCCGGATCACAAGGCCATTCTAGGGGTGGTGCCGGGCGTTGAAGGTTTCATCGTTGCGGCCGGATTCTCCGGTCACGGCTTCATGCACGCACCGGCAGTCGGCAAGTTGATTGCAGAACTGGTCACGAGTGAAAGTTGTTCAATTGATCTCACCCCGCTCTCATTCGAGCGTTTCAAGGAATCGACCAAGGAACTTGAAAAAGTGGTAATCTGATCAAATAATGGAGGAGTGATGCAAATATCAAGGTTACTTTTCGTGGCAGCTATACTCTTATTTGTGTTTGCTGCCCAGTCGTTCGGCACTGAAGGTGCGGACTGCACTCGCGGCATCGACATCGCGTGCATCCAAACCTATCATGATGTGATTGCGCCTTCATGTCACAAGTACATGCCGGCAAAGGACTACGCAACAGTCCGTCAGCACGTTCCCAATATGGTTACGCAGGCGGCGACTATTGCGGACCTAAAGCTCGATTCGACGTTTGCTCCGGTGGCGGAGGCATTTGAAAAGGAGCGACGCCTCTTTCTCGCGGCGGTAGACCAGCTAATGGTTGCTGCCGAGGGAACGGATGATGAAGTATTTGCCGAAGCTTTCGATAAAATGCATGAGGCTTTTGCACGCATGGCATCATCTCTTGTCCCTTCACCTGTCGAACTCGATGAATTCCATGCCATCGTTGCTCAAGTATGGCACGAGCTTCTTCCGAATAAGGACTATGCCGGTATCAAGGCTGCGCTGCCGGCATTGAGGGGCGGCTGCAAAAAGCTCGCATCCGCAAAGCTCAACGAATCGCAGCAGGAGATCAAGGATGAATATCTGGCGGCAGTTGGGAAAGTTGAGTCATCGATTGACGACATCGAGAAAGTCATCGATTCCAAGTCGGACGAGAAGATTGAAGAATCGGTCGTACAGTTGCATGAGAGCTTTAGAAGCGTCATGGCTCTGTTCTAGCCCGCTGCTTGATCAAACAATTAAGGGCGGGTGAGAAATCATCCGCCTTTTCTATATGTCTAAATCTATATCTGCAGGCAATCGCCAGAGGCTATTGCGAATCATCTTGATTAGATTTACGAGAGGATTTTTCGATGTCCACCATCTTGATTCCGGTAGTATATTCGGTGACTTGCGGTTCGACCATGTCCATCAATCGACGGGTGACTTCTCGAATTCTAAGTGCAGCAACTTCGATAGCCTGGAGCATCTTGACGGTCTTCGCATCCATCTTATCTTTGTCAACAAGCAGCAATTGAACATTGCCGAGAACGGCCGTGAGAGGGTTGTTGATCTCATGATTTATGGTAACGGCAGTCTCGACGACGGCCTCGACCTTGGCTTTCTTTATGTCTACGTCACCTGCATCGGCTCCAGTTACTGTGCTTAGAGCAAGTGCCAACTGAGAGGATATCGCTTCGATGAAATCCTCCTCGACGGCCAGTTTTCTCTTTCCGGATGTCACACCTGAAATGGTTCCGATGTTTTTTCCGCCGATCATCAGTGGATAAGAAAAGAGGCTGTGCGGACCGTTCTTGTCGAATGTCAGAAATAGATTCTCGACAGAAAAATCATCCCGAAGCATCGAAATCAGTCTTGCCTGAAGGTCCGTCATTACAGCTGCGAATTCGTCGGAGCCGGCAGAGAATCGGTCAGGGATCAAATTGCCGGGGCGGTCAAGCGTGAGGGATCCAGCTTCCACCTCAACGATAGCAACTGCGTTTTCGAGTGCAGCCTGACAAATGTCTGAGAGACTACTCCCGCTTGCAGCCTTGACGGCGATCTGTCGCAACGCTTCATACTTCAGTCGTATGCGTTCCAGCGATTCCATGATGTCAGTAGATTCTTTCACACACACACCTTGCGCAAAGTTCATGCCGTGTAACCAAATCGCCCGATGTTGGCCGCCTTATCTTTCGCAGCCCGAGGAATCGGAAAAGATCGTCATTTCAGTGTGCGAACCGGCGAAGTAACAAGACGTTAACGTAATATAGATATTGCCCAGCGGAATGCGAGTATTTTCTGTCTGACTGGCTGTATCTTTGTTCAGGGCAAGAGTGGCATGATGAGTGAAATCGCTTTCACATTTGTTGCAGCCAATCGAGTGACAAATGCCTTGACATTGCAGGATTGAAACGTAGATTTGTGGTTTCTCTTTAGAGGAGGCAAGTGAAACTTGGCATCGCTTCATGACAATTGCGCCGTCTTTGGAATCTACGGCGCCCGAAAAGCAGCCGAATTGACCTACCTCGGGCTATATTCCCTCCAGCACAGGGGCCAGGAATCCTCCGGGATTATTACTAACGACAAGGGAGCCATACACATCCACAAAGGCATGGGTGAGGTTAGTGCGGTCTTTTCGGAAGAGGTCAACCTGAAGAAACTGAAAGGGAGCATGGCTATTGGCCATAACCGGTACTCTACAACAGGCTCCTCGACACTTGCGAATGTACAGCCCCTCATAACGAGTTTCAGGACGTACCATCTCGGCGTCGGTCACAATGGCAACATCACTAATTCCATCATGTTGAAGAAGAAGCTTGAAGCTTCCGGCGCCATCTTCCAGACAACATCCGATTCGGAGATGATCCTGCACCTCATCGCGAGATCCAAGCAGCGGCCGATGCGAAAGAAGATCGTCGCCGCTTTGAAACGTGTCCAGGGTGCATACAGTCTGATTTTTATGACCGACGACAGTATCATCGCCGCTCGCGACCCACTCGGCTTCCGACCACTTGCTCTCGGCAGACTAAACAAATCGTGGGTGGTGGCATCGGAAACCTGCGCGTTCGACATTATCGGCGCTCGTTATGTCCGTGACATAGACCCCGGTGAAGTACTGGAAATCGGCCCGAAGGGGCTCCAGAGTGAGACAATCGAGAGGCGATCGCGGCACGCCTTCTGCATTTTTGAATTCATATATTTCTCACGACCAGACAGCATGATCTTCGGCGAAAATGTTGACAAGGTTCGTCGTCGGCTCGGCAGGCAGCTCGCAAGAGAGCATCCGGCCGATGCGGATATAGTGATCAGCGTCCCTGACTCATCAAATACGGCGGCGCTCGGTTTCTCCGAACAATCCGGCCTCAGGATGGAAATCGGCTTCATCAGAAACCACTATGTTGGACGCACATTCATTGATCCGGAACAGAAGATTCGTGATCTCGATGTTAAGATCAAATTCAACCCCGTCAAGGGAGTGCTGAAAGGCAAACGTGTAGTAGTAGTCGATGACTCGATAGTACGCGGCACAACATCAAGGAAACTCGTCAAGATGCTTTACGAGGCGGGTGCCAAAGAAGTGCATATGAGAATATCATGTCCGCCGATCATCAGCCCCTGCTTCTACGGCATAGATATGCCAACGCGAAAAGAGTTGATCGCATCGCAGTTCACAGTTGAGCAGATCAGAAAACATCTTGAAGTAGACACACTTGGCTACCTGTCTCTTGAAGGGATGCTCTCCATGAATTCATTGCCAGACAACGACTTCTGTGTCGCATGCTTCTCCGGCAAGTATCCCACCCCTATCGAAGCCCAGAATGGTAAGTTGAAACTCGGTTAAATACCCGGTTGACATATACGATAATTGTAATATCATAGCCGTGAGAGCGGCTTTTAAGATTCTCACTCAGAATCAGGTACGGATGAACATCAGAAGATTTTGCAGCATTGTATCGATTGCTTTGCTGATGTGCTATGGGGGCAGTGCGCGCGGGGCCGCCCTGCCTGCCAGCAGCGAAGCTGTAACCATTTCACCGCATATGGTAATTGATCGCGTCGTTATCAAATTTGACGATTTCGCGTCAGTGCGGTTGAGGAGTGACAGGCTGGTCAGTCTGTCAGATGTCGATCTGTCGGCGCTCAATGCGCTCTTGCATGGGAGTACTGTTGAACGGTTGTTTCACAGGAGCGAGGCAGAGATAGATGCCGAGCATAGCAGCCTTGAGAGTTCGATGGCTCGACCATTAGTTGATAAGAATTCATATTATGAGGTCCTGGTTACCGATCATCGCCAAGCGGAAGATATTGTCAATAGCCTGAAACATCTCCCCTACATTGAGTGCGTATATGCTGAGCCAATGCCTGAGCCGGCTCAGGATATACCCCCTCCGACACCCGATTTTGCCGGAGATCAGGGGTATCTCTATGACCCGCCGGAGGGGATCGGAGCTGATTTCTGCTGGTCGATTCCTGGAGGCACCGGCACTGGGGTCAGGATAATTGACATTGAAGGGAATCTGAACTCTGATCACGAGGATTTCGGCGACAATGTTGGATCGGTCATTGCCGGCAACCCTGTAGCAGCAACAGACTGGATCAATCACGGCACAGCGACTACCGGTGAGATGTGCGCCGATTCTAATGAGTATGGAATTACAGGTATAGCTTATGGTTCCGACATAGATCTGATCTCGATCGATGGTTTGGGGACTGCCGCCGCGATAGATGTCGCTGCATCACTTCTCCAGGCAGGAGACATAATACTCATCGAACTTCACAGTCCCGGTCCGCGATACAATTTCGCCACGCGACCGGATCAGATGGGTTATGTACCCGTCGAGTATTTTCAGGCGAATTTTGACGCTATCCAGATGGCCGCAGCTCGGGGTATAGTAGTCGTGGAAGCCGGCGGAAACGGGTATGAGAACCTTGATGATCCTCTCTATGAAAGCAGATTCGACAGAGATGTTCGTTATTCGAGGGCGATCATAGTCGGCGCGGGCGCTCCTCCCAACGGGCAATTTGGTCCTGACAGATCGCGTCTGTATTTCTCGAATTACGGTTCTCGTATCGATTTGCAGGGTTGGGGGAAAAGTGTGGTGACCACCGGTTACGGCGGTTTGTTCAGTGGAGACGGCGATGACGATCAATACTATACCGAGACATTCGGCGGCACTTCGGCAGCCTCCCCGATGATCGCCGGTGCTGCGGCATGTCTGCAGGGTATCTACTTCGCCGAGTACGGGTTTCCCCTCTCCCCTGACGCTGTTGTCGGACTGCTAACGAATACGGGATCTCTGCAGCCTAATCCGACCGAATGGATCGGCCCACGCCCCAATCTTATAGCAGCGAATCAGTTTCTGCCTCCGCCCGGCATCACTGCAATGCCGCTCCATATAGACACCTGGGTCGTGGGAGGACAAAGCACTATTGTGGGAGTGCTTCTGACCAACAGGGATTATTCGTCTCCTGTTGATTTCACAATCGAGATAGAAGACTCACTCGAAGGACTTGCCTCGCCAGGATGGATTGAGGTTTCGCCGATGAGTGGTACGATTGCGTCAGGAGGGATGCAGGACCTTCTAATAACTCTGTCATCTGACATTCTCGCTGATACAACCTACAACTACAAAGGTATGATTACTGTCGACTACGGCACCTGGTCTCCGCTCAGAATTCCCGTATTTTTCGATGTCATGTGTAATGATACCGACTATGCGAATGTTGACAGCGATAGCCCACCTCAGCCCGATTTCGAATGGGTCGATATTACATCGATAGGCACTCGGCTGGATCCCGACGATTTTCACAACGCAGCTATTCCCACATCCGCACTTGATGACGGCACATCTCGGAAGATTTCAATTGGCTTCCCCTTCAACTTCTATAACGGCGTATTCACCTCTCTGTATGCCGGAGTCAACGGTGGTCTTTCCTTTGTCTCCGATGAAGTCAACATCGACGGCTACTTTGCCGACATCGGGTTTCCGTCTCCGGGGATAGACGCATTGCTTGCAGCTTTCTGGGAGGATCTGAGCATCGATTCAATTGGTGCGGGGCATGGAGCGATATATTACTATAACTCTTCCGGCAACGATTCGCTGGTGATAGAATACCATGAGGTCGGCAACTTCCATCAGATTGCCGACAGCATGATCACTTTTGAGGTCATTCTCACTTCGGACCACACGATAACCTTTCAGTATCTTGAAGTGGGCAGCTACGGATTAGGATTCTCAGCCCTGGTGGGGATGAGTCGTGACGAGGGTTGCCGATTCACAGAATATCTTTCATCAGGCGCTCCATCGTCGAATGTTTTGCATGATTCATTGCGTGTCGACTTCATTCCCACGTACGAGTTTGTCATGCCGTCCGGTGATACCGACGGCTCAGGTGATATTGACATCGATGATGTCGTCTATCTGATCGGATATATCTTCAGCGGCGGACCGGCGCCTACTCCGCTTGATGTTGGCGACTGCGAGTGCAGTGGTGAGATTGATATCGATGATATCGTGTATCTCGTGGCATATATCTTCCTGGCAGGCCCTGAGCCTTGCAGCTATACCCCTTGACCACACTCCCATAGAGAGAACAGCTCCTATCAAGCAGCCATTAGCGCCATGCTGCCTCGTTGAGAAATCTCCTGCGGAGAGATAGAATTTGAATATATGAAATATTGCTTCGAGGCTAGTGGAATGTAGCAAGCAGCGGCTGGTCAAGTGGGAACAATGTACCCGGGAACATGCCTAACGCGAACACCCCCATAACTGCAATGACAAGCGCGACGAAAAGGAAAGCTGGATAGGTCACCGGCCGGTATTCGGTTTCCGTATCGATCATGAACATTACAACAACCACTCTGAGATAGTAATACACTGAGATGAGTGTGTTGATCACTGCTATGACTACAAGAGGAATGTGTCCTTTTAGGATGGCAGCCTTGAAAATCATGAACTTCGCCGTAAAGCCCGCCGTCGGGGGGATGCCGGCCAACGAGATCAGAAATAGCGCCATCGTTGCAGCAAGAATGGGATGCCTTCTGCCAAGACCCGTGAAGCTGGTCAGGTCATTGTCCCCATCAGATTTGGACTCAACTATGACAAGCACCATGAAGGCGCCGATGTTCATAACTGTATAGCAGAGCATATAGAATGCGACCGCAGATACCGCATCGCTGCTGGCGGTTGCGAAGGCAATCAGCATATATCCGGCATGAGCAATCGATGAGTAAGCGAGCATCCGTTTCACGTTGGTCTGTGAGAGAGCGATCAGATTGCCCGTGAACATCGTCATCACTGAAAGCGACCAGAAAATCGAGGATATCTCGGTAGCATGCTCGCCAAACGCGAATATGAACACTCTCGCCATGACTGCGATTGCGGCAGCCTTCGGCCCTGCGGACATGAAGGCTGTGATCGTCGTGGGAGAACCCTCGTAGACGTCCGGCACCCACATATGAAACGGGAATGACGCCAATTTGAACGCCAGTCCGATCAACAGCAAGCCTCCACCGATCATCAGGAAGAGTCCTGAGTTTTCGAATGCATAGCTGCCGGAACTGAATGCCTGCGCAATCGATGTGGTTCCGAGCGCCCCATATATGAATGCGATGCCGAACACCAGGAAGCCGGTGGCGAATGCTCCAAGCAGGAAGTACTTGAGAGAGGCTTCATTCGACTTAAGATCATTGCGACGGAATCCGGCAAGGACATACAAAGCGACAGACATGATCTCAAGCCCGACAAAGAACACTATCAGATCAGCCGCGGACGCCATCATCATCATGCCGAGCGTCGCAAAGAGTATGAGCGCATAATATTCGCCTGCTGGGAGATTTCGCAATCTGACGTAATTATCCGACATGAATATTACGAGCAGCGATCCGAGCAGAAAGATCATCTTGAAAAGCGATGAAAACAGGTCAATAGTATAGAGCCCGGCGAAAGTGGAAACGTCGCTTCCCCAATTGAACCACACCGCAAGGCATGCCGCCATAATGCCTATCCATGAGATGTGACCGGTCAGCCAGCGCTTCTCCCGGGGCATAAATGGCGCAACGAGCATCACCAGCAGGGCAAACCCTCCTATGATCAATTCTGGAGCTATTGCCGCGTAGTCAATTCGTGGAAAGTCAAGTTCCATATTCGCGCCTCAATTCGAGCACACTGCCCGATATTTAGAATCCTCAGCCGCCATTAAAGCCGACCTTAACTTCGCCTGCGGTTACAATTATCGGAACAGTGCGTTGACCATTGGAATGCTTGAGTGCATCGTCAGCATACTTCTTACTGGCCGTAACATCGAACTCGATGTAAGAAACACCACGCTTCTTCAAATCTTCCATCGCCGCCGCACAGTAAGGGCATCCCGGTTTTGTATAGATCGTTACTTCTGACATCTAATCCACCTCTTTCTCATTATCCGCCGCATTTCCATCCGAATACTCGACTCCATCCAACAATTGCGGGACCTCTTCGTTTTGCACGTATGAGACCTTCAGAAGCAAAGACCCGATCGACTTTTCCATCGGCTTGAAGAATGTGTTCGGATAAATGCCGATCCAGAAGATCAGCACGGTCAACGGCAGAAGGATCAGCTTCTCCCTGAGATTTATGTCTGTCAGATTACGGTTCTCTTCTCTCGTAATTTCACCGAAAACGACCCGCTGGAGCATCCAGAGCATGTATCCTGCGGCAAGAACGATCCCGATTGCAGCGATAACCGCGTAAGCAACATTTGCCTTGAAAGTCCCGAGGAGAATCAGGAATTCGCCGACGAATCCATTTGTGAATGGTAGTCCGATCGAAGACAGCGTCACGATGATGAAGAACGTAGTCCACACCGGCATTGAGGTGAAGAGACCGCCAAGATCGGCAATGAGTCTCGTATGCCTCCGCTCATAGATCATGCCTACTATCAGGAAGAGGGCACCGGTCGAGATGCCGTGATTGATCATCTGTATGATCGAACCTTCCATGCCCTGCATATTCAGGGCAGCCATTCCGAGCATCACGAATCCGAGATGTGACACGGATGAAAATGCGACAAGCGATTTCACATCCTTCTGTACCATGGCAACGAGAGCGCCGTAAATGATGCCAATGATTGCAAGCACTGATATCAGAGGTACGAACTGAACAAACGCCGCCGGGAAAAGCGGTATGCAGAACCTCAGGAAACCGTAGGTTCCCATCTTCAGCAGCACGCCTGCAAGAATAACACTTCCCGCCGTCGGCGCTTGCACATGGGCATCCGGAAGCCACGTGTGGAACGGGAACATCGGTACTTTGATCACAAATGCCAGAGCGAAGGCGGCGAAGAGCCACATTTGTATTGAACTCCCGATTACAAGGTCGCCCATCCGCGTGAGATCGAACGAATAGAATCCGTTTGCATAATAGTGCATCACGAACAGCGCCACGATTGCAACCAGCATGAGTAACGAGCCGACCAGCGTAAAGAGAACAAACTTAATTGTCGCATATACTTTATTTGCGCCACCCCAGATCCCTATCAGGAAATACATCGGAATCAGCATCAACTCCCAGAAGACGTAGAACAGAAAGAGATCAAGGGACATGAATACGCCGACCATTCCGACTTCAAGCAGCAGCATAGATATCAGGAAGCCTTTGAGCCTGTCCTTGATTGCGTTCCATGATGACCAGATCGAGAGCCACGACAGAAATGTAGTCAGGATGAACAGCCAGATGCTCAGGCCGTCGATACCGACGTGATAGCTTATGCCCAGAGAACTGATCCAGGGGATATTGACAACGAATTGCATTGCATCTGTCGATGAATCGAATCTGAAATAAATATAGAGTGAAACAATAAACGTGATCAGGCTGACTGCAAAGGCGATTCCCTTAAGGGTCGATTCGGCTTTGCGATTCACCAGCAAGAGCAGAAATATGCCGACAAGTGGCAGCGCAGCAACGATTGTCAAAATATATTGATCCATCCTACCTCAACGATATAAAGAACGCCAGCACGATAACCGCTCCACCCAGGAATATCAGTGCGTAGTTTCGCAGATAGCCGGTTTGAATAGTCCGGGTAGTGCTCGAGAATGACTTCACCATCGATGCAAGTCCGTTGACGAAGCCGTCGATGAGCACGATGTCGACTACCTTCCAGAGAAACAGAGAGAGATTCACAATGGGACGGATTACTATGGCGCTGTATATCTCATCAACATAATACTTGTTATATATCAGCTTGTGCAATCCGGAGAACTTCTTCTGCAGAGACGTTGCCATTTGCGGTTTCTTCAAGTACAACAGATACGCGAAATAGATGGAGACAAGCACAAGCGCAACGGAGATGGCCATCAATAAGTACTCCGTCGAATGCGCATGATGGGCCGACTCATGAATGAGCTGTTCGCCGCGAGCAAAAACAGGATGCAGGAAGTGTTCGAAACGATTCCCGCCTCCCAGCGCCGCCGGAATACCTACCCAGCCACCGGCCACAGAGAGCACAGCCAGAGACACCAGTGTGAAGAGCATATTCTTCGGTGATTCATGAAGATGTTCTGCGGTGCGCTTGTCATACCTCGGTTTGCCATAGAAAGTCAGGAATATCAACCTGAACATGTAGAACGCAGTCAGTCCGGCCGTGATCACACCCAGTACCCAGAAAAGAACATTTCCATGCCCTGATGAGAACGACTTCCAGAGTATCTCGTCTTTCGAGAAGAATCCCGATAGCCCCGGTATCCCCGATATCGCAAGGGTGGCAACCAACATGGTCCAGTAAGTAACCTTGATCTTCGACTTCAGTCCACCCATCTTTCTCATGTCCTGCTCATCTGACATAGCGTGTATCACCGATCCGGCTCCGAGGAAGAGCAGCGCCTTGAAGAACGCATGCGTCATAAGATGGAAGATACCGGCAGTGAATGCGGCAACGCCGCAGGCAAGAAACATATAGCCAAGCTGTGAGATTGTCGAATAGGCCAGCACTCTCTTGATGTCATTCTGTGCAAGTCCCATCGTCGCAGCGAAGAACGCTGTCACAGCGCCGACCACTGCAACTACCATCAGTGTTGTAGGCGCCAACACGAACAGCACATTGCACCTTGCGACCATATAGACTCCTGCAGTTACCATCGTCGCCGCGTGAATAAGTGCCGAAACCGGCGTGGGGCCTTCCATGGCGTCCGGCAGCCAGACATGAAGTGGTATCTGAGCTGATTTGCCGGTTGCTCCTACAAAAAGGAGAAGAGTTATCGTTGTCATGACGGAACTGCCGACCCGATATGAATCTGCAGCTCCCTGGAAAACATCAGTAAAATTCAGTGAGCTAAACGTCCAGAATATCAGCATAATCCCAATAGCGAAGCCGAAATCACCGATACGATTGACTATGAATGCCTTCTTGCCGGCATCCGCAGCCGACTTTTTCTTGTACCAGAATCCTATCAGCAGGTACGAGCAGAGTCCCACCGCTTCCCAACCAACATACAGCAGCAGGAAGTTATTCGCCAACACCAGAATCAGCATCGATCCGGTAAACAGATTCATGTACGTAAAGAAACGCGAGTATTCCGGATCGTGAGACATGTACCCTATTGAGTACACGTGAATAAGAAACCCGACGCCGGAAACGACGAGTATCATCACCGCAGACAGCGGATCAAGGAGAAATGCCATATCGACATTGAACGAGCCCGACGGTATCCATGAGAAGAGCGATAGCTCGAATGCCCTGTTTGCGGGATCGAGTGCAAGCAACTTGGTAAACGCAATTACCGACACGAGAAGAGATATGAATACCGATCCACAGGCAATCAGACTTACCATCTGCCGGGGAAGTCTCTTGCCAATAAGGCCGTTGATGATGAACCCGATCAGCGGCGCCAGTGGTATTAGCCAGATGTAGTTCAGCATCAAGCCTCTCCCCTACCAGCGCATAATATTGAAATCGTCAATGTTAACACTCTCTCTGTTTCTATATACTGCTAAAATGACGGCAAGGCCCACCGCCGCTTCTGCTGCTGCGACAGCGAACACGATAAACACAAAGACATGGCCCGATACATCCGCAAGCGATCTCGAGAAGGCGATCAATGCCAGATTCCCGGCATTGAGCATAATCTCGACCGACATGAAGATGACTATCAAATTCCTGGAAGTCAGCACGCCGGCAATTCCGATTATGAAGATCACAGCCGACAACAAAAGATAATATTCCAAAGGTACCATATCAGTCATCCAGTTTTCTTTTTGCCAGCACGACGGCACCGATAATAGCAGCCATCAATAGTATCGATGTCGCTTCAAATGGAAGCAAATACTTGGTGAAGAGCAGTTCGCCGATGGATTCTACCGATCCAAAGTCTGCGGGGACCGTTGCGGCCTTATCACCCAACCCCGCGCCCTTTGCAGCGGTCAGTATTATCTCTACGCCCAACAACCCGGCAAACGTAAATGCGACCCAGCGCTGGGACGAATGCTCATCCGGTCCGAACTCATCCTTGCGCAAATTCAAAAGCATAATGATGAAGAGGAAGAGAACCAGAATGGCGCCGGCATAGACGATTATCTGCAGAGCCGCCACGAACAGCCCCCCCAATTGCACAAACAATATCGCCTGTGCGACAAAGGCCATCATCAGGAATATAACCGCCCTGACCGGGCTCTTCTGTGTGATCACAGCGAGACAGCAGCCCACGGATGTTACACCGGCGATGACAAATATCAACAGTTCCACTCGAGCGGTCCTCTATTATCCTTACTTCATGTACTGTCTGCGATTCCTGCGAATGAACTTGACCGGCGATGGTTTCTCACGCGGCCATTTTACAAGCAAATAGTCTTTAGTATAAACAAACTTGTCTCTGTCGTCATCCGATATCTCATACTCCTTGCCAAGGAATATGGCTTCTTCCGGACAAGCTTCCTCGCAGAATCCGCAGAAAATGCAGCGCAGCAGGTTTATCTCGTAGATCTTCGCTCTGCGTTCGCCTTTGTCTGATTCCTCAGGCTCCATGTAAATTGCATCCGCCGGACATGCCGCAGCACAGAGGCCACAACAAACACATCGTTCAGTGCCGTCCTCGTACCGCTCAAGGAAGTGCAGGCCGCGATATCGCGGATACATCGGCACTTTCTGTTTTGGATACTGGAAACTGACCGGCTTCCTAATTGCGTTCTTCAGTGTTGTGAAGAAGCCTATCGGAATCGAAACGAAAACTCTTTTGAGCGCTGCAAACATATTCTATAGACCTAAAGTTTGAAAAACGCCGTCACTAACACATTGATAACTGCAATCGGTAACAGATACTTCCATCCGAAATTCATGAGTTGATCATATCTGAACCTGGGAAGTGTTCCTCTTGTCCAGATGTAGAATATCATAAACGCCGCGACTTTGAGCATAAACCAGACAATCGGCGGTAGTAACGGTCCCTGCCATCCTCCAAAGAACAGTGTAGCCGCGATAGCGCCAACTGTAATCATGTTGGCATATTCCCCGACAAAGTACATCCCAAATTTCATAGACGAGTATTCAGTGTGGTATCCGGCTACCAGTTCACTCTCAGCCTCCGGCAGATCAAACGGTGACCGGTTGGTTTCGGCGACCGCACAGACAAAATAGATCAGGAATGCCGCGGGATTCTTGAATACGTACCAATCAAGCACTGAACTCTGGCTGTTGACGATATCAACGAGATTCAGCGATCCTGACAAAAGCACCACGACAACTATGGCGAGTCCCATTCCAATCTCGTAGGAGATCATCTGTGCAGTCGATCTCAGTCCACCCAGAAGTGAGTACTTCGAGTTCGAGGACCAGCCTGCAAGAACAACCGCGTACACTCCGAGAGAAGTCACTCCAAGTACATATAGAATGCCGATGTTAAGATTGGAGATCACGAGATCGATCTGTCTGCCGAAAAGCGTGATCGAGTCGCCGAAGGGTACGACCGCGATGCTCAGCGTCGCCGGAATAAATGCCGCCAATGGTGCAATGGCATAGATGAACTTGTCTACATGTTTCGGAGAAATGTCGTCCTTGAACAGCAGCTTGATCAAATCGGCAACAGGCTGCAACAACCCATGATACCCGGCATTCATGGGACCAAGTCTCGACTGAATGCGCGCCACGACCTTGCGTTCAAGCCAGGTCATATATGCGCATCCCGTCAGAAGGACCGCAAAGACCACGACCACTTTCACGAACATTATGAGGACGGGCGTCAAATCCATTCTACACCTTGACCAAACTGACTTTGTCTATGTCAAGCTCACGGTTCATGAGCGTGTTAGCGACCATCTCGGGGAAATTGTCCGGTATCCAAACGCAATCATCCCTGAGATTCTCAATGTACTTCACCGGTCCTATCACCTTGCCAGACTCATTCTCGACTTTGACCAGATCCCCCTCAGACAATATCAAATCATTTGCTGTTTTCTCGGAAAGTCCGATGAATGGTCCACCGAGAAATCGGCAAAGGCTCTCCGACCTTGTGGTTCGGTTGCGGCCGATATGATGATCTCCGTTGCCGGTAAGAAGCACAAACTTGTGTATGTCACTCTCAACAGGCTTCTTCTTCTCTATAGTCTGCAGCCTTGCATTCCTGCTCGGTGATCGACTCGACGGCAGTCGAAGCCCTTCTTCCGGGAAATTGTCAAAAGAGATATCTCCGTTTTCAGTAAACATGGGAGCGAATTCATCAAATATCTTCTGACTACTCTCGTATTCAAAATCGACACCAATCTTGGCTGCAAGATCGGCGAATATTCGCCATGCAGGCTTTGAAGGTGCAATCGGTTTGATGACCTGCTCAAAGGTCTGAATGCGGCCCTCCCAATTGCAGAAGCTTCCGGATGACTCCATGTGGCTCGATTTAGGAAGAATTACGTCAGCCAATTTAGCTGTCTCTGTTAGATACAGGTCAGTGACAACAAGAAAATCGAGTTTAGACAATGTGGAGCAAATATGCTTGTGATCCGGATAGTTGGTGATAGGGTCGGCACCGACTACAAAAGTAAGTTCGACCTTGCTCTCCTCAATCTGCCTCAGAATGTCGATTGTATCCGCACCCTGGCGGTCTGGGACCCCAGTCGGCATTGCAGAAGATACTATCTCCTTCTCGTCAATCCCTTTGCGGAATGGCAGCCGGTCGGGTCGCATGCCAAAGAAGTAGCAACCCTTACTGTTGGAGCCATTGCGGTGTATCAGAATGCTGTTTTGGTCACCGGTTACATTGCCGCTTACAAGCGCCAGATTGAACAGGGCAGTGAGTATCATATCACGTTGATAATGGAGGGCTACATGCGAGCCAGTAATGAACACCGCCCGTTTCGCGATAGCGATCTGTCGCGCAAATGTAGTAAGGTCATTTGCAGAAATCCCTGACGAGGCGCTGACTTCATCGGTGGAGCAAAAGTCTGTTTCGTTTAAGAAAGCCTCTATCTGTTTATCCTGTAGGCCCGTCTCACTTGGATCGACCAGCTTCTCCTGGAGAATGATCCTTGCGAGACATGTAAGAACCTCTATTTCGGAATTAGCAGCGTGGAGGTACTCAGCTCCGGAGCGCGACAGTCTGCTTGGAGCAGGATTGATCATTGCTATTCGAGCTCCATTCAATCGTTTCGCCTTGAGGAGCCTCAGCGCTGTAATCGGATTCTCCGTGTGCAGGTCTGATCCGACAATCAGGAATTGATCTACCTTCTCGAGGTCATCGAAAGACAGATTGGTGCCGATGATGCCGAGCTTTCGTAGCTCTGGTGTATGCGTGAGCTTTCTCTTTCGATGCAATCTATGATCGATCGAATTCGAGCCGATGACCGATCTGATGAATTTGCTTATCACATAATAATCTTCGTTTGACTCTTCGGAGCCTATGAGAGCTGCAATACCCTGGGGGCCGAGTTTCTCGGAGATAGACTTGATCTTTGTTACGATAGCGTTGTAAGCCTCATCCCACGAGCACTCAACCAGCGCTCCTCCACGCTTAATCATGGGCGATTTAAGCCGATCCGGGTGCTGTACGAACTGATAGCCATATCTGCCGACATCGCATAGGAATGCGTCGTCAACACGATCATTCCGTCTGACCGTCGCTCGGTATATCTTATCACGGAAAGTCCACATCGTGAGGTTACAATTGTCAGGGCACAAATTGCAGATCGTTTTCTTCTGCTTTGTCAGCCACACTCTGACTCTGTATCGCCAATCGAGATTGGTCAGTGCACCAACCGGGCAGTACTCCACAATATTGCCGGAATAGAGATTTCGGACCTCTCTGCCGGGAGGAGGAAGTATCTCGGTTCCGTGGCCTCGATTGAATGCACCGAGGTCATCCTCTTCACATATTTCATCGACGATTCGCGTGCATCGATAGCAGTGTATGCAGCGATTCTGGTTTCGGATTATTTCCGGACCGATCTGAAGATCATCGAAGGTCGAATTAGAATCTGTAATGAACCTCTGCCGCTCCTCAATAGTGCGAGCGCTGTCGACGCCATACTGATAAGTGATATTTTGCAGCGGGCACTCTCCGCCTTTGTCGCAGGTCGGACAGTCAAGCGGATGATTCAGCAATATGAATTCGATGACACCACGTCTGGCTTTAACAACTCTTTCGTTGTTCGTAAAGACAACCATTCCATCCGCAGCCGGCGTAGAACAGGATATTTGCAGCTTGGGCCACTTCTCGACCTCGACCAGACAAACCCTGCAGGCACCAATCGATTTCAACTTAGGATGCCAACAGAAGACAGGAATGTCTATCCCGTTTTCGAGCGCAGCTTCGAGTATGGTCTTACCAGCCGTTGTGGTAATCTCTTTGCCGTCTATAGTAAGTCTTATCTCACTCATTTAAATGAAACTCGGGAATTTGTTCTCGACCATACACTTCTTGTGCTTGATGTGATACTCAAACTCATCTCTGAATGTCTTCGCAAACGCTCGCACGGGCATAGCAGCAGCGTCACCGAGCGGGCAAATTGTCTGTCCTTCGATATTGTCGCACACGTCGAGCAGCAGATCAATGTCCGTTTCCGTGCCTTCCCCCTTCTCGATTCTGTCGAGCATCTGGTACATCCACTGAGTGCCCGTACGACAGGGAGTGCACTTTCCGCAGGACTCATGCATATAGAAATATGCCAGCTTCCTCGCGGCATATACCATACACGTGTCTTCATGCATCACAATCACACCACCAGAGCCAAGCATGGACCCTGCTTGAGCAAGAGATTCAAAGTCGAGCAGAACATCTATCTGGTCAGGTTTCAAAACCGGCGTGGACGATCCACCCGGTATCACTGCCTTCAGCTTCTTGTCATCCAGAATGCCGCCCCCGATATCATATATCAAGTGCTTGAGAGGCATGCCGAGTTCGAGCTCGTAATTGCCGGGATTCTTGACATGACCCGACAGGCAGAATATCCTCGTGCCTTTTGATTTTTCGGTACCCATCGCGGAGTACCATTCGGCGCCGTTGTTGATTACCAGCGGAACGTTAGCAAGCGTCTCTACATTGTTGACGACTGTCGGGCATGCATAGAGACCCTCAAGGGCCGGGAACGGCGGTCTGATGCGCGACAATCCGCGTTTGCCTTCGAGAGATTCAAGCAACGCCGTCTCTTCACCGCATATATAGGCTCCACCACCAGTGTGTACGGTAATCTCCAAATCATAGCCGCTACCAAGAATGTTCTTGCCAAGCATGCCCTTGCCGTATGCTTCCTCGACAGCTTTGCGCATCCTCGATGCCGGGAAAACAAATTCGCCGCGAATGTAGATGAATGCATGGTGCGCGCCTATCGCATATGACGCTATGGCCATACCTTCGACGACTGCGTGTGGATCGTTTTCCAGCAGAACGCGGTCTTTACATGTGCCCGGTTCAGATTCATCACCATTGCATACGAGATACTTCGGCTTGGGAGAGTCTTTCGGGACAAATCCCCACTTCACGCCGGCAGGAAATCCTGCCCCGCCACGTCCACGGAGACCGGAGCGCTTAACAACATCTGCGACCTCTTCCGGCTTCATCCCCTTCAAGACCTTATCCCACGCCGTGTACCCGCCGCCAGAAATATATGTTTCTATTCTGTGCTGATCGAGATTATCAACATTCTTCAATAGAACTTTCAGTTCCATTCAGTCTATCCCTTACTTCTCAACTCTTCGATGATAGAATCAACCTTGATGCGAGTCAGCTTCTCGTAATATTTGTCGTTAACTTGCATCATTGGTGCGGTAGTGCATGATCCGAGACACTCTACCGTCACAACCGTGAACAATCCGTCCTTTGTGATATCGCCCAGTTTGACGTTCAGTTTCTCCAACAGATACTCGATAAGTGAATCTGCACCGAGCAATGAGCACGATATGTTCTGGCAGACCTGAATGAAATACCTGCCGACCGGCCTCTTCGGAAACATCGTATAGAATGATGCGGCCTCGGCGACATCTACCAATTGCAGTTCGAGAATATCCGAGATTTCGCGATACAGATCATCATTAAGATGGCCAACCTGCCAATATGCAATCGTTAGCGCGGGCAAAATGCACGAGCGGCGCTGAGGATAGTGCGGTATCGTCAACCTAATCTGCTTCACGCTCTCGTCGGTCAAAATCATCGGTCAACCTCGCCCAGTACAATATCAATCGATCCAATAGCCGCAATTACATCCGCGACAAGACCGCCCTGACACAGCTTCTTGAGTGCCGCGGTATGCACAAAACATGGTGGCCTGACCCGCATGCGATATGGATACGGTCCGCCATCCGACACTATATAGAAGCCAAGCTCCCCCTTAGGACCTTCGATGCCTTGATACACTTCTCCGACGGGAGGATGGATTCCTTCCGTGATAATCTTGAAATGGAATATGAGCGATTCCATTTCGGTTAGTACTTTCTCCTTCGGGGGAAGCACTATTCCGGGGGCATGAGCGCGGTACAGCCCTTCCGGCATTCCATCGAGAGTCTGTCGGATGATCCTAAGGCTCTGACGCATCTCTTCGAGTCTCACGAGATACCGTGCGTAGACATCGCAGCCGTCATTAGTCGGAATATCGAAATCGAATTTTTCGTATGATGAGTACGGATTTGCCTTCCTTAGATCATGCTTCATACCGCAAGCTCTCAGAAGAGGTCCGGTAAACCCGCAACTGATAGCATCCTCCGGTGAAATCTTAGCAACGCCGATTGTGCGATTACGCCAGATGGGATTGTTTGTCAGCAAGTCTTCATACTCGTTAAATTTCGACGGGAAGTCCTCGAGTATATCTCGCATCTTCTCCTCAAAATCGACCGGGAGATCCTCAGCAAGTCCACCGAGACGGAAATAAGTCGACATCATGCGCTGACCAGAGACAAGCTCATATATTCCCAGGATCTTCTCTCGCTCGCGGAAAGCATACAGCAACATGCTCATGGCACCGATATCAAGGGCGTGTGTTCCGATCCAGACTAGATGCGAATTGAGTCGTGTTAGTTCAGTGAGGCATACTCTCGCCCACTGCGCCTTAGCGGGGATCTCTATACCCAGCAACTTCTCGACTGCCAGGCAGAAACCGAGATTGTTCGACATCGGAGCGAGATAATCCATCCGATCAGTGAGGGGGATTGCTTTGTAGTAGTGCTTCGATTCGGCGGTCTTCTCAATCCCGGTATGCAAATAGCCGATGATGGGATCAGCCTTGACGACAGTCTCGCCGTCGAGTTCGAGTTGAATCCGCAGAACGCCGTGTGTCGCCGGATGCTGCGGCCCCATGTTGATGGTCATCGTTCTGGTTTCCATCAGTCGATGACCTCCGGTGGGTCGTCAATATTGTATGTGAATTGAGGGACTTCGTATGTCAATGGGAAATCTTTCCTCAGCGGATGACCTTCAAAGCCATCAGGCGTCAGAATCCTGGTCAGGTCAGGATGCCCTTCGAATTCGACACCGAAGAGATCGTACACCTCTCGCTCGAACCAGTTTGCGATATCCCAGATTCCACAAAGGCTCGATATCTTCTCCCCTTCCTTCAATCGTACCTTAAGTCTTACATAAGTGTGCGAATCAAAGGAATAGAGAAGGTAGACGACCTCATGTCGCTGCTCACGATCAGGCC
Source organism: Candidatus Zixiibacteriota bacterium (assembly GCA_018820315.1). Taxonomy (NCBI): domain Bacteria; kingdom Pseudomonadati; phylum Candidatus Zixiibacteriota; species Candidatus Zixiibacteriota bacterium. The sequence continues at coordinate 30,067 of JAHJOQ010000134.1, forward strand.
AGTCGGTGGCGGTCAGGTCGGTGAGGAAAGTATATGCGAATTCCGGTTCATCTCTGAGGAATTCCACTATGCCAATGAGGAACTCTTTCGAAATTATGAACGTCAACTCATCCCTGAAATGGAGCACTTCAAGGATAGAATCTCCGAAGGCTTCCCTCAGCTTTGTCTCTATATTGTCGTGCGTCACTGTCACAAGCTAGCTATTCTTTTCACAATCGTTGATCTGCTTTGCTCATCTACCGCTCTAATCGAAGCCGAATTCACGCAGGCTTCTTCACCGATTCTGTCTTAATTTTCTCCTGGAGCTTCACTATTCCATCTATCAACTGTTCAGGCCTGGGAGGGCAACCGGGAACATAGACATCCACCGGCAAGATTTTGTCAACGCCTTGCAGAATTGCATAGTTGTTGAAGACGCCTCCGCTCGACGCACAAGCTCCCATAGCGATAACCCATTTTGGTGATGGCATCTGATCGTAGAGGCGCTTGAGTACCGGCGCCATCTTGTTCGAGACCCTGCCCGAGACAATCATCAGGTCGGCTTGCCGGGGGGATGCACGCATTACTTCCATTCCGAAGCGTGCCAGATCGAATCTCGGCCCAAACGTTGACATCATCTCAATTGCGCAGCAGGCGAGTCCAAATCCAAGCGGCCACAGGGACGATTTCCTGGCCCAGTTAACCATTTTGTCAACGCTTGTCAGGAGTATCCCATCCGGAATCTTTTCCTCTAATCCCATTTCAGGGCACCTCTGCGGAGAATGTATACGTATCCAATCAAGAGAATTCCAATGAAAACGAGCATTTCAATGAATCCGAATAACGCGAGTCTTTTGTAGACAACTGCCCACGGATACATGAAAACCACTTCTATATCAAAGACTATGAACAGAATCGCTATGAGGTAAAACTTCACCGGGAATCGTTCCTTTGTCGAGCCGACTGGTTCCACTCCGCACTCGTAAGGCGTATCCATGAAAACGGAATCGGGAGTTTTCCTGCCGAGAAACTTTGAAGCGAGATAGAGCCCCCCACCTGCGGCTATCGAAACGAAAAGTAGCAGTGCAATCGGAAAAAATGTCTCAAACACAAGTCGCTCCTGTATACGCCGCGAATGATTAGCGGCAAATCTAAATAATATATGCTGGCATGTCAACAGTTATTTGGTGAACGCTGTGAGGCTCAATGACTTCAAGGTCTTGCGGTGCCATGCTGCGCGAGCCTCTTTAGATTAGCGGATGAGAGGCGTACTTCGTTTTATCCGAATATGTACTCCAGCAAAGCGATGGCATCATCAATATCAATCACTGAATCCCCGTTGAAGTCGCCCGTCTCAAAGACCTGAGGGGCTGGGCCACCCTGATATATGTAATCAATGAGGTAGACAACATCATCGATGTCAATGGCTCCTGAACCGTCAGCATCGCCCTGCACAAACGTCAGGAATATGTCAGTATCTATCTGCTGAAATGATGCGAAGCTCCACGAAAAGTCGTACGGTGTAGAGTACCCGTTCGCCTGACCCAGATCCTGTAGTCTCTCGAAATGGAATCTGATTCTGTCTTCAGGAGGATTTCTTACCTCGAATGTGAGCGTGACTGCCAGACCACTGCCGGGTGGTAGCGAATTGCCCTGTGTTGAGTCGGGGTTGTCCGGCATGCCATAGAACATGGTGCCGGAACTGCGCTCAATCGCCGAAACTCTGTCCCATTCGGAAGGCAGGCGACTGCCTGACAGCGAGTATGAAACGAGCCCCAGTTCATCAGCATCGTAGTTGATCTTGAATGATATTCCATTTGCCGTAAGGCTATTGGAGAAGTAAACTGGAATATCGAACTCGGATGTCGGAGCGCCGGTGTAACCATCGAACCATATTGAATCACCAGACATATGCAGCACCTCCCGGCTACTAAGCAAAGGCTTTGTATGCTCAAAGACTATGGCACGCATCAGAACGACATCAGATATTGTCCAGGGAAATCCGTCGGCATTGATGTCAGCATTCTCGGTCTGTGCTTCTGCATCCACGTAGGAAGCTATCCCCGTTTCAAGCTGCTCGAACATCAGGTTCAAATCCGCAATCTCGTAGCTTTTCCCGTTGAGGTCCACGTCGCCACGTTCAAGAGCGCCAGCCGGGTCGACTTTGAACAGAATTGAACCGTGGTTGAAATCAGGCACATAGTAGATACCGAGCGGATCGGAGATTCCATTCTCCGCCGGAAATTCGTTGTCACAACAGAAGCTCAGCGGAAGCAGCGACCCCTTCGGAATGGAAGCATCTGAAGTCAACATGAGATTGGCCACAGGTCCATCACCGGCAGGAATATACGCGTCTGGCGGAACGAAGATAACGAATCCCCGAATCGCATCGAGACCGAGGTTTGTGAACCAGGTTAGGTGGAGTTCAATTCCCTCGCTTCGGGTGTTATCCAGAGACAAATATTCCGCGTCGAGCGACCCTTGTTCAAACTCGAAGAGGAATTCGAATGCTCCGATCTTATGCACTGTGCTGATCGAGAGCGGAAGTGATACCAACTGGCCCGGCTCGGCGGAGATGTGCGGCAATATGAAAATCGTGGAGTCTGCCGGATCCGCCGATGCAACTCCGACGGTGCAGAAGACAATCAACGCCACTGTGATAATGATCATTGCGGGAATCGGTGGGTGCTTTGCCCTGAACATAATGCTCCTTCTGTCAAAGGTTCTCGGCCCAAAGTGCGCCAAATAGGCGAAGCGGGAGCGTTTCGGTCAGTACCAAATGAACTATGATCGATCCGGTAATTCTGTCAAGCCGGAATCTCGTGGCGTAGCTACGCACTGGGGCGAAAGACAGACACTACCCAAATATGTATTCCAGCAAAGCAACTGCGTCATCGATATCAATCGCGAAGTCTCCGTTGAAGTCACCTATCTCGAATACCTCAGGGGCTGGACCACCTTGAAACATGTAGGCAATCAGGAAGACGACGTCATCTATGTCAATGGCTCCGGAACCGTCAGCATCGCCTTGCACGAACGTCAGGAATATGTCAGTATCGATTTGCTGAAATGACGCGAAATTCCACCAGGGATATTCGAAAGTCGCATAGCCATTAGCTTGGCCCAATAACTGCATTCTTTCAAAATGGAACCTGATCCTATTCTCTGGCGGATTTAGGACCTGGAATCTGAGTGTCACAGCTAGCCCGCTACCGGGTGCCAACGTATGGTCTTGCGCCGTGCCAGACGTGTCCGGCATCGCATAGAACATAGTTCCGGAGCTGCGCTCAACAGCTGAGACTCTGTCCCACTCGGGAGGGATGCGGCTGCCAAGAAGCGAATATGACACCAAGCTGATCTCGGAGGCATGGTAGTTTATCTTAAATGACATCCCGCCCGCTGGGAGACTGTTAGAGAAATAGACCGGGATGTAGAAGTCAGTAGTGGGAGTGCCCACATAGCCATCAAGCCAAATGGAGTCCCCCGGCAAATGTATAATATTGCGCTTGACAGGACACGGCGGCGCTCATTTATTGTAGAATCAATAGGGTTGGAGAGTATTAGGTCCATTGAATTTGATCCAGATAGTTGATCACCTCTGGAGGAGAAATGCACGCACGTAATTTTGTGCAGATTGAAGTCTGCCTCGTTGCACTGCTGTCAATCCTTGCTTCAACATCGTTTGCTATTGAAAATGTGACCCTGACAACCAAAGCTGGCGTGACATACGAGACTGTCACGCTAACAGTCGATCACGATCTTCAGGTGGTCAATATGATCAGTGGCACTGTGGAGCTTATGATCGGTTTTGGCGCTATCGAATCGATCATTGATGCGACCGGCAGGGATGTAACATCCGATCTGCTAGGAAAAACAGAGCGGGGATATGATAAGATCCCCGGCGCTGTATATGGGACGGTCGTGACCAAAGCGGGCGTGAGATATGACGACATCGCAATAAAAGTGGATGCTGCGGTGCAGATCATAAGTCTGATTAGGGATTCAGAAGAAGTAAAAATCGGTTATGGAGCCGTTGAGTCGATCACAGATCACACTGGCAGAGACATAACGAATGAGCTGCTGGGAAGAAAAGTGAAAAGCGTCATTCCTGCCGAGTATGGAACGGTGGTAACGAAGTCGGGCGATGTGTACAGGGATGTTCATATCAGGGCCGACAAGAGTGTGGGGATTATAACAATTATCAGGGGTGACACCGAAACACAGCTCGGCTTCAGTGCTATCGAGTCAATCACGAGTGAGTCTGGCAGAGACATAACGGGTGATATGCTGGGTGAGGCGTCACGCGAGAAACATACGAAGCCAAGTGCAAGCCTGTACGGGATGCTCGAAACCAAATCAGGGCACGTATTCGAAATGGCGACTCTGTTAATCGATCGCGACCGTGAAATCGTCACGGTGAAGAAGGGTGACGATGAAACTATGGTCCGGTTCGGTGAAATCGAGTCCATCACTGACCTGTCCGGTAACGACGTTACCGCAATCTATCTCTATTCGTCGATGGTTATGGATGAAGACGGTATGATAGTTCCGGTTGGGCCGGGGCTGCGAAGATATAAAGCAAAACCGTGGCACATCGGCCTTTCGATGCTGGGTGCCGTTTCCAAGCCTGCCGGCAAGTACTACGAGGGAGTGGGTGGTGGTGGAGGTTATGAATTGAACCTCTTCATGGCGACCAAGGGTGGTATGGCACTGAAGTTCATGGTAGCCAAGGCAGGCATGCATTTCAAAGAGACTCCCACCCTTCCGCCCGGAATCCATGCAGAGATTGCCACAATGAAATTCATGTTCGGGTCGCAATACATGCTGCCATATCCGTGCGATATGAAGCCCTGGAAATTCCTTTTCAGATCAACTGGAGGGCTGGGACTCGTAAGCACGGAGGTGTCGGTTAAGGGGGAATTCTTCGATCCCGAAATAGGATACTCTACGTATATTGATGAATCTGAGTCTTTGGTTAATTTTGCTCTTCATTTTGATTTCGGAACGGTCTTTCTACTTCGGTCTTTTGTCGGGCTGGATCTCAGTTTTGCGTTTAACTGGATCTACGGAAGAGACGGCCCTTATGGTGTTTATGTGTCAAACGACGGGTTCCTTTTTGATTTCCGCGGCGGAATTGTGTTCCTGCTATAGTAGGTGCCGCGCGAGAAACCATTAGGGATTGATCAGCCTATTGAAATAGATTCTGATAAGCCGGGGGTTTACTGTTGCAATATCAATGTCACCGTCGTTGTCGAAATCGGCTGGGCAAATGCTGGTGAGTCCCCCAGTTGTATAATCCTCTGGAACAACATAGTAGTCTGCAGGTTGGAAAGAACCGTCGCCTAACCCCGGGAGAAAACTGAATCCGGAATATCCGGGGCCGACCAAGTCAGTCTTCAGGTCATTGTCCAGGTCAATAGCTTCTATTCTATCGGTGTTAATGTCTGCTGCCACGAGGCTACGGTTGTCAAATATTAGACTACCGGCACCGTCATTTAAGTATACAGACAGATAAGCCTGATAGTCCATAGTTTCAGTCGCTAACAGATCGATAGAATTGTCACCATTCAAAAGAGTTGCCGTAATGGTGTACGCTTGAATCCCGGGAAAGTGCTCAACGTCGTCGCTAAAGGTGCCATTGCCGTTGTTCGTCAACTTTACAAGACTCCATCCCGTAGCGATCAAAAGGTCGTTTATACCTCTATTGTCAATGTCCGCGGCTTCGATATCATATGCTGGTGTGCCAGTAACGTATGATTGGGGACCGGAAAACGCGCCGTATCCATTATTCAGCAGGACCAATACATTGTTGGTATCAACGTGGTGGACGCACGCGATATCATCTATAGCATCGCCGTTCAGGTCTGCAGCGACAAATGAATAGGACGTATAGCCGATTGGGTAATCAACATGTGCTGCAAATGTGCCGTTGCCACTATTCAACAAAATCGAGATGGAATTGGAGAACTCATTCATAGTCACAATATCGTCATACTGATCAGCATTAAGTCGAGCGGACAGTATGAGTATCGGCCATGAAGCGGTACGCATATCCAGTGAGTGAGTTAGATTGCCCTGCCCATCGTTTTCAATCAGCGCCACCATCGACTCGCCCTCCCGGATAACCGCGAGATCGACATCGCCGTCATGATCAAAATCTGCGGCGGTCGCATAGGATCCCCAGAACTCGACCTCCAGCGTGCTGGGTGAGATTACATCAAACATATCTTCTTCGGCCAGGTATGTAGTTGCGCTATCTGAGTTGGATAAAGATGACCATTGGTTGGGGTGTTCATCACGGGAACGTATCGCGAAGTAGTATGTCTGGCCGGGCCACAGGTCGCCAATGAGCAGGCTCTCGTGGGTCCCTGCCGGGCTTGGTACGAGGTCGTACCACCACTCCAGATGATTCGTATATTCCCAGTTCTGGATGTTGATAGGTTCATGGTAGTAGCGGATATCATACTGGAATGCTCCCTCGGTGGGGCCATCGTCGGCGGGAGCAGTCCACTCCAATAATACCGAATATCGTGAAGCTCGAGTGACTATCAGATCGGTGATTGCCGCAGGCGCTGAATTGTCAGTGTCAGGAGACCCGGTTTTCTGTATGACGATATTGGAAAGTGCCGTGACTTTGTCGTAACCCTCCAGCCTCGTTGCAAAATAGTACTGCGTACCAGAATACAGATTACTAACTTTGAAAGTCTCTGTTTCTCCGGTATCCTTCGGATCTATCATCTGGTGAACTATCCGCATCGCCGAGGTAAGATTGCTTGTGGATAACGGGAAGTCCGCGTAATAAATTATATAGCCGAATCCCCAATGGTAGTTGTTATCGGTGTCAAAGGTTGATGTCCAGCTAAGGGTGATAGAGCTATCCGTGACAGCCGTAGCTGCTAAATCAGTGACTGCTGCAGGTGGAGTCTCATCCTGCGGATCATGCTGATTGTTGTTATCAAAAGGATTATTGCTCTTGTTCGAGCAACCTGCAATAAGCAGACTGAGGAGCAGAAACAACATTGCAAGGCGTGTGCGTTCTAACATGGCACCTCCCGCGCTAATCTCTTAAAATTGGACGGCTACAGAGATGGTTTTATCCGAAGTATCACACGTATTTGGTCGGCTTCTCCGACTGTTTGTCATGATACATTAAAGACTCTTCACATCAGAATATAATGCACAGATTGTATAATGTCAATCGCCAGTTTACGATTCTGTTTTCGCATGCGCCGAGGGGATGGCAGCAGATATTGACCGACTAACCCCTTATGATGGAGAGGCTTGCTCATCAGGAAACTGGGGCACACGTAAATATATGATGAGACCTGCGAGCATTATGATGGCCAGAGAGAAAACGGCGAAGCGGTATTCGATTGACTGGCTGACCGACTGGGAGACCTGAACACCAATCCAACCGAGAAGTGATAGCATCCATTTGGCGGGCGGACTACCCTCTTTGCAAAGCAATACGACCGCGCCCCACGCCACCGGGCCAATCACAGCTGCTGCCTTTCCGGATAAACTGTATAGTCCATAGAACAGGCCCAGCTTCTGCTCCGGAACGAGGCTGTTCAGTATCGGTCTCGAAATTGTCCAGGTCGATCCGAGCAGGATGCCGACCACTGATCCAAGAATCCAGAAGAGGGTCTCATCCGTCGTGAAACTGACGAAAACCAGAAGCATCACCCAACCGATAACGACACATTTCAGTGTAGCGTAATGACCAAAACGATCGGAGGTTCTGCCCGACATAACTGAGCCAACTACAGCGCTTAGTGTCGACACGATGAAAAGCGTAATCTTGGCCTTGTCAGGCAACCCCATCACTTTCTCTGTATAGACAGCCATAAATATTATCAGCGTGGCGATTGCATCCTCGAAGAGAAAATCAGCAATCAAGAACCTGAATGCACCTCGATACTCTTTCGCCTCCTTCAGGCTTTTCACCAATCCGCGAATCGGCCCATCTCGCTCGACAGCGATCTTACGAACAGTCGGTTTCTCTTTTAGAAGAATCCAAGTTGGCAGGAAGAAGAGAAAAAACAGGATTGCCGTCGGCAAGAATGCAGCATGACGCCCCGCTGGCCAGAAAGGCACTGCTCCATCGACAAAAGGCTGCACGAGCAGCAGTCCGCAGATCGCCCCGACATATCCCAGTCCCACACCCAATCCAGAGATTGTTCCCACATTCTGCTTAGTTGACACAGAAGTCAACATCGCATTGTAGAATACGAGACCACCCTCGTAGAAGTAGTTGGCGACACCGACACAGATGAGACCAAATATCATAAGGGAAGCGACATCACTGATTACCAACGCCATAGTACCGAGAAAGGCTGTCGCGAATATGCAACCGATTGTAAACAGGACAAGAAGGCCCTTCTTGTTGCCTCTACTGTCTGATCTGTGTCCGAGTATTGGCAATGTGAGGGCGACAGCGACCATCGAGCTCGAATATGCGACACTGTAGTAGATGTCGGGATATCCGAGATCTACAACAATCCACTGCGCGAAGTACATAGTCAGGATGTTCATCGAGAAGATCGTGTTGGCAAAATCATAGATCAGCCATCCAAAGAGAGAAGATCTCTTATGAAATCCTGGAAAGTCCATTGTGGATCAGAAACCCAATTCGGGTGAGATTCTTGTCATGCCTTCGAGCGCGAGAGTCATAAATTCATCGAGAGTCAGTTCGATCTTCTCGCAGGCAGCAATTTCGTCACGTCCTGCCCCGGCTGCGAAGCGTTTTTCTTTGAATCGTCTCAGCATATATTCCGACGTAACGCTCGCAAGTTTCTTGTCCGGATGCATCAAAACACCAGCCACGATAAGGCCAGTGACGGGATCTGAGCAATAGAGTGCCCAATCCATCCGGCTCTCACATGGAATGTGTCCCGGATGGGCACGGATGGCATGCAGCATTTCCGGAGTAAGCTCCGCGCCTGCCTCAGTCAGCCATTGCTCCGTTATGAAAGTATGATCAGATGGCTTGTCGGCGGTAACGCTGTAGTCCAGATCATGCAGAAGTCCGACCAGCCCCCACTTCTGCTCATCTTCGCCGAAATACTCCGCCAGTCGAATCATCACAGCTTCGACCGCGAGGATATGTTTGACGAGGTTTTTCTGGGTGACGTTTTTCTTAACAAGATCATATGCATCCTGACGCGATATCAAGCTCCCCTCCTCAATCGATAAATAACCATCTAAGACCCCACCAGACTCGTCTGCTCGATGGGTACCCGAACACAGTCTGGTACTTCTTGTTTGCTATGTTTTCCATTGTATAATAGAAATTGAAGCTCTTAATCCTTAGGGAGATTCTGGCGTGTAACAAGATGTAGTCTCCCAGATCTCCTGTATTCAGGTAGTTACCAAAATTGGTCGAGTGGTACTCCGCATCAATGCTGGGGAATGCATCCAGCTTGAGCTTCCTGACATGCTGTTTCCAGGATACTGAAGCGTGAATATTATGTCGTGGCATCAGAGAGAGATTTCCATCCGAATTCTTGTCATCGATTCGAGTATATGTATAAGATGATTTCAACTTTGCCGACCCGAGGAATCTGATCCCACAGGTTCCCGTCAATGCATAGAGGTTCGCCTCGTGTGCCTCAGGCTGATACAAGCCGCCGCTCTCACCCTCGTAGGCTTGCCAGATCACCATGTTATCGATTCTGCAAGCTCGACCGGTTGCCGTCAGATCGTACCTGCCAAGACTGTACCTGATCTCAGCAGACGCTTTGGCGACGAGGGTTGGCTTCAAACTGCGATCTCCATTGTGATAATACAAAGAAGGACCATCACCAGCGATTTCCAATCCCCATGGCTTGAGAAACCGTGCCATGTCTGTTGGTGGGATGTGAGATACGCCTACAGAGGTTCGCAGAGTCAGGCTGTCGATTGAGCGCAGAATCATTTCTGCTGTGCCGCCCACTCTCGATGCGTCTCCCCAGTCGTAGAGGTAATTCCCGGATAGAACCCAGGAAAGCCTCTCTTCGGGAAATAGACGAGCTCCTCCCAACACGTTAATTCGTGTATAATAGTCGTGCCCCGGCTCAATGGTGACTCTGTTGAAGACCAGTTGAGACTCAAAGAATGCGGTGTGCTGTCGGACTGGCCGCACAAGTTCACAGCCGAATTTGTAATTGTCGATCTTCTGACGCAGGAAGAGATATCTCGATCTGACTTTCTCTTCGAATGTCTGATAGTGAGCGTAGGCCCTTACATAATTCCCGGAAGAATCTTCATTCAGAGCATCGACCGTCAGACTACGATATGCATCATCTCGTTCAGCCGTTATCGATTCCCAACGTCCGAGGTGTGCGAGATTGTCGTCAACATTTAGATATCTTACGTCTGCATTGAGTTGCCATGCCGGGGTCAGTTTGTAGTGCAGATCAACGGCATAATTCTCGCGGTCTTTTCTTGAGTTGCTTCGATAGCCATTGTTCCCCTCTACACCCGCATTGAACCCCCATCCGAATCGACTGCCCGGCCGTTGTTTGAAGATCACATCAGTGTTGGAATAAGAGTAGTTTCCCTTATGGATCGAGAGATCAGCGTAAGCCTCATTAGCGTTGTGTGGTCGTCGGTATGCTATGAGAGATGCCGTGCCGGAGCGAGGATCATCGGTATCGACAATAAGGACATCCCCTTGCTCGAGGCTGAACAAGCGAAGGTCATTCATCCCGGCAATCGGGAACTCATACAGCTGGTATGAGCCGGCAAGATCGGGAGACAATCGCAGCAGATACGGAGGAAGCCCAAGAAAAGTCATCCCATAACTCTGTCCCATCGGTCCAGAGGTGAGACGATAGAACTGTGTGTCATCCCTGAGAGCATCACACAGCGAGAAGTACATCTGCGGGTGGTTCCCTGCAAGTTCTACAATGTCACCGTAACCAGTGGAGAGTGTCGTAGTCATCGGATTGCGATCGTAGAACTCCGGATAGATTGTGGGCAGTTCCGCCGGCAGCCCGAGCGAGTCTTCTATCAAAACCGAGTCGAAAGGCGATTCGAATCTTCGAGTTACGCTGAGGCTGTCATCATCGATGATCTGGCAATATGAACAGGGCGTGAACAGTGAGATGGCCAGTAATGCTACCAGCACTCCCAATACGACATTCGATGAAAGTGAATTCCGTGGCAGTCTCAAGGCTAAACCTCTGGATCATCACACGAATCGCATTTCACAAATCGTAGTCGCTCGTGTGATGCGCGTTCAGGAAACTACTGCGATCTTGTGTTGCCGATACTCTCCGACTCTTCACAAGACTCTCCAATGTGTCAAGAGCCGGATACAGAACAATAAATATAACAACGTTGGATGCGATTGTCACCAGAGAATATGTGAGACCTATCTGAAGCCTCACCCAGAAGGGTCCCCATAACCACGCATCAGTAATATCCACAAGCAGATGGTATGCGAGCGCAGTGATCAGCCCGAAGAGCCCCATCAGGATATAACGCACATACTTCGGGTGACCGGAGATTACCACTCTCCGGACCGCACCGCCCAACCAACCGGCGATTCCGGCACCAAGCATCTGGGCAATCATTATCGGCAGTAGCGCAGAGCCGAGAGGGTTGAAAAAAGAGCAGAGAAACATCCCGACTATACCCGTGAGAAATCCCCATCCCTTTCCGAGAGCTACTCCAGCTGCGAAGCAGATGAACAGCGTGAGAAAAAGGCCGGGGATCAGCATCATCGGCAGCATCACCACATAGCACAATGCTGCCATGACCGACGAGAGCGTCAACCTGAACAAATATGAGTTCATTCGATCACGGCGACTTTGAAGATTTCAGTTTGGTCTCCCACCTTGACGTAGACAATATAGAGTCCTGATGCAACCAATTCACCAGATTCGTTCCTGCCGTTCCATGTGATCAAGTTACCAAATTGCGCCTTTTCGATGACCTTCTCACCTGCTACAGTGAATACGTCCATCTTGATCAGCGACTCCAAAGGTTGCTCGACGTTAAACCTGACTTGATCAACCTCAGACAGGACAAGTGGATTAGGAAATGGCTCAGAGACCGCCGTCGCCAATATTGCCTCAGTAGTGTCTGGAATGGTGAACTTGTATGCAACATCATTATGAATCCGAGCGTATTTCGTTTGTGCATATGGAACAAGTACAACAAGGGTTTCCGTTGACAGATGCAGGTCTCTCGCTATGAGCTCCTCAACATTGCTGTAGATGACCGGGTCGAGATTGACCGTGCCACCATCAACCTCGAAATTCACCGTTGCAACTCTCACTTTCCAGTCGAAATCGACAGTGTCCCGGTCGTGAGATCCTTCTACACGCTGGACTTCACCATCGAGAATAAATCTGATAGAATCGAGTCCTGCTGGTTTTAGCCTAATGTAGTTGGCTCCCAGATAATCGGGCCAGGACTTGAATCCGGTGCCATCCGGAGGATCTGCGGCTGGGTAGTATTCAATCAGCGGGAAATTTCTGAATTCCTGAATGAACGGGGTCTCGCCCAGATGATCCTCAAACACCTCCGGTATCATCGACGGGTACCACTGACCTGCCCAGGAAAATCCGAAGTCGGCTGCCTCTTCGTAGCCGAATCCGTCAATGGCGCGACTTGCGGTGAAATAATTCCATACGTAGAACTCCGACAGTGCGGTCGAGAAGTCCTGTTCATCAGAGGAAACCTCCCGGATGACATCATCGAAGGCATTCTGGAACACATTCGGACCGGAGATTGCAGCGCATTCCTCCCAAATTCTCCTTATTGTATTCGAGCCAAAGGTCTGCGACAAGTAAAGCGGCCACACCACAGCAGCATACTGATAGGTCCCCTGGATGCTGCCATCTTTACGACCCGTTCTCAACGACCAATTGCAGTTATAATGGAATGTGGGCAGATAGAAGTAGTAGTCGTTGACATAGTCGAATGCCTGCTCTTCCATCCAGACCGCCGACATCTCCATCCATTGAGTTCTATCATCATTCGGATCACTTTCGACCAGACCGAGTTCGAACTCGAACGGATCATATCCAAACTGCACTGCGTGAAAGAACTCATGAGCTGCCGTGACCCGGAGTGCATCAAGCGGGCGGCCCTGATACTCCCCGAAGCTCGCTCCTGCGTAATCATTTTCAATGATTATAAAACTGGTCGACTTCGGTCTCCCCGCAGACACAACTGTCGTGTCAGGAAACGTCGCACCATAAACGCCGGGAAAATTGGCCCCGGTTGACAGATCAAATACATATACGTCGTATCGGTCATCAATTCCCGCTGGATAGAAGCCATCTGAGAGCGGCGGTTCGAAGCCCAGTTCTCCCATCTGAAACGTCCACACCGAATCGAAGATCATCGCCGTCTGATCGATGTAGTCCGGGATTCCGTTACCATTGTTGTCGACCGTTGGGTTGGCTGGAGCATGGGTCCCGCTTGAGGCATAGTGAATGAGAAAATGATCGTCAAGTGAGCCGACTGTATCCGGGCATATCTGATTATACCTCTTCTCAAGCAGCAGGCTCAACTCCTCTTGTACCTTTGGTGAGGCCTGCCGAACAATATTTTGGACAGACAGGATTGCCGGGGTACCGCATTTGACAGGCTGGTAGCCGATCAAATCGATCATTGAGGATGTTGATATCATCTGTTCGCCGGACCAGCCCCGAATGATGTCGGTTACCTGGCTTTCAACCGTCGAACTTAGCGGCGCCGCGTGCGCTGCTGAGAAAATCACCAGAACGATCTGGACCGCAAATGATACTGTTCTCACCTTGACTCCTTAACTGATATATCTCTCTTTAACCCGAAGCAAGCTCTCATAACACTCCTTTGGTACATTAATAGAACCCAAAGCGGCCCTGTCGGATTTTCGACCGTGGCTGTCCGATCCGCCGGTAAATATCATACCGTGATCAGCGGCCATCTTCTTGTATCTCTGTACAGTTCTGTGGTCATGCAGCGGGTATACAGCCTCGACTCCGTCCAGCCCCTTCTTGGCAAGCGATGGAATGAGGTCGTCTCGACCCAATGTTCCCGGATGCGCCAGTATCGCAACACCGTGAGCTGCATGAATCAGTTCTACAGCCTCAACAGGAGTCATGTGGAACTTGGGGACATAAGCCGGGGCGTGGTAGCCGAGATACCGCGCGAATGCTTCATCAAAAGTACGCACATACTCCTCGCTAATCAGTGCATCAGCAACATGTGGCCTGCCGAGAGCGGAATTACCGGCTACTCGCATGACTGTATCCATTGAGAGATCCACTCCGAGCTCATTCAGGCGCTCGACTATCTTCTGGCCACGAACCAGCCTCTCCTGCTGGAACTCCTCAATTCTTGCGGCCAGCTGGGAACTCTCGCAATCAATCAAGTATCCGAGTATGTGCAGCTCTGAGTCATCCACCGCGGTCGACAATTCTACAGCTGGCAGCAGTATAAGTTCCTCATCCGACACGTGCTGCTTCGCCTCTCGGTACCCCGACAGGGTATCATGATCCGATATTGCAAGGACTCTCAGGCCAGCCTTGATTGCGAGCCGCACCACTTCCTCCGGCGACAGAACGCCGTCGGAATGACTCGTATGGACATGTAAATCGGCGAAATTACTCATATTTTGCTTAGAACAAGATCATAGACAGATTGTGCCGTCCGCTCGGCTTCATTCCTGATCCTATCCGCCTCGGTTTCGAGCCGCTTTCTCACAGCCTCATCGTCAATTCCGGGAAGGTTGATTTTCACGTTTAGGAAAGCGCCGAGCACCGCGGAGCGGGCATTCAGTGCAGCGCAACCAGCATCCGAAACTGAATTAACATTGCCCTTTTCTGCGGCAACCTGCGCGACCGCCATAACTTCGAGTGACGTCTTCATGACTTTCAGGGGAACTTCAGCGGCTATGATCGTCGCTTTCTGAATCGCTTCGAGACGCGCTTCTTTCTGCTTATCCGTGTCCTTGGGCAGCTTGCGAGCCGCCATAACGGCATCGAAAGCATCAGCGTCTTCCTGAATCAGTTTGTATAGCTCCATCTTCAGATCATCGGCCCTCTTGAGTGTCTCTGACATCTCATCCTGCACATCCTGATACTTCTTCTTGCCGAGCGTCAGCCTGCAGACCATGCCGCTGAGCGCTGCTGCAAGAGTACCTGCGCATGCCGACACAGAACCACCGCCCGGTGCAGGCGATGACGATGCAACCGATTCGACGAAATCGAGAAGCCCTCGCCCCTTGGACTGTGCTTCCATGCTCTTGTTTAGCTTCTCTTCGAGGATTTGATCTTTCGAAAAGTTCTCCAGTTTCAGGTAGAAGTCGGACACATCGACCAGTGCATCGTTCGGTACAAGACCGATGATTTCAGACGATGTGACGTTGACTCCCCATCTGTTAGCCTCGGATTTTATCGCCTCGAACACTCGAAATATGGGTGTCTTCTTGTAATGCACAAGATTCATCGAAACCTGTGCTTGATGACGTTCCTTTATCTCGAATCCGAGCGCTTTGCAGTACATGAAACCGCCTGATTGCGATCTGATAGCCTTCGCTATGCGCTTCGCAACGCTGACATGAGGCGTGTCGAGATAGACATTGTATGCAACAAGGGGAAGTCTGACGCCGACTGCTGTAGCGCCTGCTTTGATGTTCATCTTCGCAGGTCCAAAATCGGGTACGCGATCAGGATTAGTCTCGATTTCGTCTCTGATACCTTCGTACTGCCCTCTCCTCACGTCAGCGAGATTGACTCTCTCAGGTCTCGAAGCAGCAAGTTCGTAGAGGTAGACGGGTATATTCAGCTCCGTTCCGACGCGCTCCCCAACCTGCTTGGCTAATTCGATGCACTCCTCGGTGGTTACCTCCGAAATTGGCACAAAGGGGCACACATCGGTGGCGCCCATACGTGGATGCTCGCCTGTATGGGTCGACAAATCAAGCACTTCGGAGGCTTTCTTTATCCCCCTGAAGGCCGCCTCGGCTGCTGCCTGAGGCTCGCCGACATAAGTCACGACAGCGCGATTGTGGTCAGAATCCATCTCCTTGTCGAGAAGGACCACACCTTCGACCGAGAGTATTGCATCGATTATTTCATCGAGCACTTCGGGGCGACGCCCCTCCGAGAAATTGGGAATCACCTCTACAAGTTTCGCCATTGTGATTATCCTATTCTGCTAAGTTGCGTCTCAAGAGCAAAGACATTAATATCCATATATCTATTCTCAAGGTTTCCGCGAGAGGGGTGAACGCCGAACGCTCCGCCCCAATCCAAGGCTTCCTCATCCTTTACAGGTATGGAAGCCAAGTTAGCGAATATAGCAATTAGCAGCAAGACTGTCAAAGTCTTTAGGAGGAAATTCAGAACAGAACCGGGCTTATTCCTTGCGGAATCTGACCGGCACCAATCGCATTTCAGTTGCACTTACTCTTCGTTACTTTCTCGACCAGCTCAGCCCCTTTGGATATCTTCATCCATGTTCTTTCCGATGTCAGAACCAGCATCAATGCGCCAAATATCAGGAAATAGGCTCCCCCGAGGCAAACTGTGATGATGCCGACAGTCTGCAGGCTCCATCCAGCCAGGATGAAAACACCGACATGCAGCGCAACAAATCCGACTATAAGCATCATCAACGCGGCCATCAGCAGTATCAGCCTCAGTACCGACTTCCGTGCCGCATCGATGGCCTTCAGGTAGACCGAGACGCCCTTGATCAATAGCAGAT
Organism: Candidatus Zixiibacteriota bacterium; assembly: GCA_018820315.1. NCBI lineage: Bacteria > Pseudomonadati > Candidatus Zixiibacteriota > Candidatus Zixiibacteriota bacterium. The sequence continues at coordinate 46,738 of JAHJOQ010000134.1, forward strand.
CGAAGGACCCCGTCTGGAAGCTCCGCTTCAAGAAGGACTCCCACAGAACTGATCTGATGAGCGATTTTACGAATTCAAGCACTTAGGAGCTCTTTTTCCCCATAATGTATCCGAGCAGAAGCGCACCTACTGCCGCGCCACCGATATACGGCCATGGATTGCGATGAACCTCCTGATCGACAGCGCCCGAGACTTCCTTGATCTTCTCCGCGCTGGCATCCTTAGCCTTTTTCAGCGCCTCGGCAACCTGCTCTTCGCTGGAAAAAAAGACATCCCTCACATTCTTGTACTTGTTAGCAACCAGGCCTTTGAGTTCGGCTTTCTTGTCCTTGGCGGCCTCTTCGAGAAGTTGCAGTGCTTCACTGATCTTCTCGGAGCTTGGTTTTGTTTGGTCCGTCACAGCGTATCTCCTTTTGTGTCGAATGTTTACTTACATTCAGCTCACCTATAGGTGCAGGGGCGCTATTTCGGAACAACCCCCTCCCCTACAAGTGTATTCGTCATTTACTGACGGATTGTTAGCGATAATCTGTTGCGGCAGTAGAATTCAGCGCTGCCGCTCTATGTCTTTGAAGCTCCCTCCTTTATAGCTCCCAACAGGAGTGGAATCATGATTTCGTGATGACCTGCAAAATCGTACCCGACAGCTCCAAGTTTCTGCGGCCTGCTAACAACATTCACTGCGGGACGGTATTGATGAATCATATCGAAATTGGCAGTCGTGAACCCGCTGAGGGATTGATCGAGGTTTTTGGCGACCGAAAGAGCTTTGAGGAAGACTTCCGGCATGGTAACAGCCGATCCGATGTTCAGCACAACCCCTCCACCCCCAATATCAGCTACTGAGCTGCACAATACCCGAAAATCGAGCTGCGAGCCTCTCCCTGCCTTTGCGCCGTCATATTCGGGATGTTGACAGACAATGTCGGTTCCTACAGATATGTGCAGTGTATATGGCGCGTCATTAGCGTACCAATTGTAGGCAATCGAGTATTCCGCGAAAGGGGGCTTTTCGTCCGCAATCATAACACCCGCAGCCTCTCCGAGACCCATCTGGCGCTCGTCTGCAATCGAGAGGACCTTCGCAAAGAGCTGGGCAGTCTCCCTGACCATTCCGAATGACCCATCCTGCAAGTTCTCTTCTACATCTTCCGATGTTGACCCGAAGAATGCGATTTCCAAATCATGGATCAAGCCTGCGCCGTTGGTCGCAAAATGAATGTTCGGATAGAACTTAAGAAAATCTATGAAAATCGGTGAAAGTCCTACTTTGAGCGTATGTGCTCCCGACATTAAGATAATCGGCCTATTTGCACCTATGGCGATGACGCAGCGCTCCACCAGGCTCCTCAAATCGTTCGCCTTCAGGAATTGCGGCAGAGAGTCGAGGTAGGCAAGCAGACCTCCCCCTGCTGGATCGGAAGGCTTGCCGAATCGATCAGTCGCCACCTTGCTTCGGCGTTCCTGTATGGAGTATCGATTGACCTTGCCTAAGTCTATCTTCTGGAACTTGGACACGCGAGGATATTACGAAATCGCGTCGCATAATGCAAGCTAAACCGACAGCCGGATGCTCATTCAAACGACTTGCGCAACACACATCAATTTCGTAAATTTTCGCCTAATAGGAAAGTAACAGCGAATTTAAGGAGAAGTAATGCCCTTTAACGTTAAACCGGATGATCAACAGCCCATCAGAGATCTTGTCGGAGAGATCGGTCCGGAAATCCAGAAGCTCGGATATGAATGGGATCGCAAACCTGACGGTTTTGCGTTCGACATATTCAAGATACTGGCGGCCAAGGGACTGGTCGGATTCAATATGCCGAAGGAATACGGCGGCGGCGGACACGGCGCCTTGGAATACGCGACTATGATCGAAACAGTCGCCTACTACGACGCCCCCTCTTCCCTGCTGGCAGCAGTTTCGCAGCTCGCGGTTGACCCGATATCGAGAGTCGGTACAGATAAGCAGAAGAGGGCTATTATACCGAAGTCCGCAACCGGTGAACTGATCCCCGCATTCGCTCTCACGGAACCGAATGCCGGCTCAGACGCAGCTAATCAGAGTACTATAGCCGAATCTGATGGTGACAACTACGTGATTAACGGCGAGAAGATATTCATCATGCACGGCGACGTCGCGGATGTAGGTGTCGTCTTTGCCAAAATTCAGGAAGAAGGCGTGCGCGACAAAGTATCGGCGATGCTCGTCGATCTCAAGCAGAGTGGCGTGCGGGCCGAGACCCTCAAGCAAAAGATAGGCATGAAATATGCCACTACCGGGCGGCTCTGGTTCAAGGATGTCAAGGTTCCCAAGGAGAACCTTCTCGGTGAGCCGGGCGAAGGCTTCAAGTATGCCAAGATGGCACTCGACGGCGCTCGCATTGGCATCGCCGCGCAGTCGACAGGCATTGCCCAGAGAGCGCTCGATGAAGCTGTGAAGTATGCCAGGGGGCGAATCGCATTCGGTTCTCCGATTGCGAAGCTCCAGGCCATCCAGTGGATGATCGCTGATATGTCAACTAAGACCGAGGCAGCCAGATTGCTAACCTATAAGGCTGCTGAATTGCAGGATGCTGGTGCTCGATTCAGCCTCGAAGCCGCGCAGGCGAAGCTTTTCGCCGCTGAAGCTGCGAATTTCTGTGTCGACAGAGCGATGCAGATACATTCCGGCTACGGCTATATTGGTGAATTCTCACCGATCGAGAAGCTTTACCGCGATCAGCGCGTGGCTGAGATATTTGAAGGAACTTCGGAAGTCCAGCGACTCGTTATTGCAGGCAATGTCCTTAGAGGATAAAAGCTGACTCAAGACGCTGCCGGCTCGATTGAATCGGCAGCGTTTTCTTATGTCCACAATTTCAGGATTTTTGCGCGTGAATGCAGAGAAACCGCATCTCATGACCAAACTTGCGCTCGGCGACCTGGAGCTATTTTCGTTCGTCGAGAACAGATCATATATCGATGGTGGTTCGATATACGGCGTCATTCCCAAGAAGCTATGGTCGAAACTGACCCCGTGCGATGAGAACAATCTTGTGCCGCTTGACATGAACATCATTCTAATCAAGGCTCATGGCAAATGCATCATGGTCGATTGCGGGCTCGGGGATGTGCTTACTGATCGGGAACGAAAGCTATACGGTTGCACTGCCCCATCCCGTCTTGACGAATCACTAACGAGGCTTGGTCTCTCTTCTGACAGGATCGACATCGTAATTCCGACCCATCTGCATCTCGATCACGTGGGCGGCACATTTGCTCTTGACGACAACGGCGATGTTACTCCGAAATTTCCCAATGCACGGCATCTCATCAGAAAACAAGAATGGGATGTCGCCATGAATCCGGATGATCGCTCGAGAGCAGCATATCCGTCTGATAATCTGCGCTGCCTCCAAGATGCAGGATTGATCGAATTCGTCGATTCTGATACTGAAGTTCTCGGCGGCATAAAGCTCGTGCTGACAGGCGGTCACACAGCCGGACATCAGGCAACCGTCATCACATCCGGCGATCAGAATGTCGTCTGCTGCGCTGATATGATCCCTACGACCGGCCATCTGCGCCCGGAATATATTGCATCATCAGACCTCTTTCCACTTGACACGCTGGCTTACAAAAAGAAATTATTAGATAAGATCGTTGACAGAAATTGGATCGTGGCATTTGACCATGACCTTGAATACAAATTTGCGAAGCTCAAGCGCGATGGCAGGAATGTAATCCCCGAAAAAGTTGGGGAGCCGTTCCTGGCTGTTCTCAAGACTTGTGAGGAAAACAGAACCGATTCACATAACGCGACAGGATAATATCGATGTCAATAGAGGAAAAACTCGAGAGGCTGCGGCAGAAGCAGGAACAGGCGCGACTCGGCGGTGGCGAGAAGCGAATCGAGGCACAACATGAAAAAGGCAAGCTGACCGCCCGCGAACGTCTCGACCTGCTGCTCGACAAAGGAACATTCGAAGAATTCGATATGTTCGTCACGCACCGCTCACGTGCGTTCGGCCTCGACAAGCAGGAATATCTCGGTGACGGCGTCGTCACTGGCTGCGGCCTTATCAACGGCAGAATGACATTCGTATTCTCGCAGGATTTCACCGTGTTCGGCGGCTCTCTCGCAGAGGCTCACGCCGAAAAAATATGCAAGATCATGGATATGGCTATGAAAGTCGGCGCACCCGTTGTCGGTCTCAACGATTCCGGGGGCGCGAGGATTCAGGAGGGCGTAGTATCGCTCGGCGGTTATGCCGACATCTTTTTGCGTAACACGCTCGCGTCCGGAGTCGTGCCGCAGATTTCGGTCGTGCTTGGACCATGCGCGGGTGGCGCGGTCTACTCTCCCGCCATCACCGATTTCATTCTGATGACGCGTGGGACGTCGTATATGTTCGTGACGGGACCGAACGTCGTCAAGACGGTAACTCACGAAGAAGTTACGTACGAAGAACTCGGAGGAGCGACGACTCATGCCTCCAAATCCGGCATTGCGCATTTCGTCGGCAATAATGAAGCGGAAACTCTGCTGCTGACACGCAAGCTTCTCTCATTTATGCCGCAAAACAATGTGGATGATCCGCCATTCAAAGAAACGACCGATCCGCACGATCGAGAAGACCCTGAGCTGAATCATATTGTGCCGGATGATCCGAACAAGCCGTATGACATCAAAGAAGTCATCACGCGTGTGGTCGACGAGGGGGAATTCCTTGAGGTGATGCCGGAATGGGCGGAGAATATCGTGATCGGATTTTCGCGTCTCGGCGGGCGTTCGATTGGCATTATTGCGAATCAGCCCGCGGCGCTTGCGGGTGTGCTCGATATCAATTCATCCGATAAGGCGGCGCGGTTCATACGATTCTGCGATGCGTTCAATATTCCGATTGTCACGTTCGAGGATGTCCCCGGATTCCTTCCCGGAACCACGCAGGAGTTCGGCGGGATTATCAGGCATGGCGCGAAGCTTCTCTATGCATACTGCGAGGCGACTGTGCCGAAAGTGACGGTTATCACGCGCAAGGCGTACGGCGGCGCGTACGATGTCATGAATTCGAAACATGTGCGTGGCGACATGAACTATGGCTGGCCGACTGCGGAGATCGCTGTGATGGGTCCCAAAGGTGCGGTTGAGATCATATTCAAGAAAGAGATCGCGAAAGCGAAAGACCCTGAGAAGGCACTGCAGGAGAAGATCGAGGAGTTCAGGGAGAAGTTCGCGAATCCATACACGGCGGCCGAGCGCGGCTATCTCGATGATGTGATCGAACCGAAGACAACGCGCCCGCGTCTGATCCGCGCACTCAACATGCTCGACACCAAACGCGACACCAACCCACCGAAGAAGCACGGGAATATACCATTGTAGTTAATCCTGTAGGGCAGCGATCCGAAGTCACGCACGGCGTGACGGAGTGATCCTGCCTATTGCTTTTGGATGATCGTAATGATAGTCAGGATCGCAGGGATCCTGACCTACGGAACTGGTAAGACATTTCAAAATGGGAGGAAGACGAAGTGGAGAACATTGTGCCTAATCTGATATACGTGGCTGCCGGAGCGATCGTGGGTTTCATTGCCACCTACCTTCAAGAGCGGAGGAAAGAGAAGAATGCCACGAAGCAGCAGGAGAAACTCGATCATGCTTGGCTTGAACTCATCAGATCGGACATCCAGCAGACCTCAGAGCTGCTAGGAGTCTGTCGGAATACCTCTGCTTTTTGATTTTATCAGCTCCGTAGGTCAGGATCCCTGCGATCCTGACTATTGATATCATTCTCCAAACTCACCGACATATCTCAACTTCTTTAATTGTCCCCAATCTGTGGCGTACACGCCCTCGCGAGCATACTTATGAATTGACGACTGCTTCCAATTGAACGGACTCGTCGCCAATCCGTGCTTGACCGGATTGTAATGAATATAATCAATATGCCTGTTTAAATCCACCTGATCTCTTATGACATGATCCCAAAACCTGTGCTGCCACACGCGGCCTCCGCGCATGTGTTCCTGCTTGCGATATGTCGATGCAAACGAGAGCTTGATGCGATGCATAATATCCGAGATATTCTCCGACCCTGTCTCCACGATCATGTGGAAATGGTCAGGCATGATGACCCAAGCGATAAGCTCGCTATTTGAGAGACCAAGCATTCTCTGTATTGCCGACACGAGAATCTCGGCGTTATCGGTCAGAATCGGTTTTCTCTCGTATGTGACATTAGTGACAAAGAAAACATTCCCATCATTATAGAATCGTCGCAGTTTCGACATGCCGCCTCTTTTGATATGTCAGGATCGCAGGGATCCTGACCTACAACTTCGAATTCAAAATCAGAATATCACGATCATATCATCGTGTCAAGTCAAAAACAGGGTCTTCCCGCGGTAAGAGATCGCGGCCACCCAGCCTATGCAAGTGACAGCCTTGCGCCGCCTTCACGATGTTCTTGTTGACTTGAGACGCGAGATTTCCCAAATTAATTATGTAATCACCTGATTTGAAAGCTGTTATTGGAGGTTAGGAATGCCAGTCCGTAAGTCAAAGAAGAACGCTGCAAAGAAGAAGGTCAAACATGGCCGCTGTACAGCGAAAACGAAGGAAGGTAAGAGATGCAAACGGATGGCAAGTCCACCTTCCTGGTTTTGCCATGCGCACAAGAGAAAGAGATAGAGTATCCACTGAGCGCGGTGCGTGACTTCATTGCTTCTCACCGGACTTTGCTTTGTGCCCGCATTGTGTCCACCGACCGTCGAAATAGACGAATCTAAACATAACCAGACAAGACCAAACAAATAATACCTAAATTAGTCCCAGATAACAGCTTATGGTGTAGGCTACTGCATGTGTATAGGTTATGAATTCAGGGTCCGGATATCTCAGGGATCCTGATCTACAAAGCTCTTGGACGAAAGAGAGCGTGATTCCGAATAATTTCGCCACGTGCAAGGCAGCCATGATTCGCGAAGCAGCATGGAGGTTCAAAATAAGCTCTTTAGAAATCGGGACAAATCTCGCCACCCATAACACACCCCCTTCACCGGTGCGCCGCCCAGTGTGATGGTTTTCTCTCCCACCAGAATGCCTCCGAGGTGTTCGTAGAAGCCGCACGCGGGATTATCTCGAAGGACCCACAGCATCATCGAATCGCATCCGCGGTCAATCAGGAGCCTTACGGATTCAAGAAAGAGCGCCCTACCGATTCCGGTACCGTGATGTTCTCTCAGGACATACAGAGCGTAAATTTCGGATGAATATTCGACCGGTTCATCACGGTTGGGCCCGAACGAACCAAATCCGACCGGTTCGCCGGAGTCAGCTTCAGCCAATAGATGGATAGTATCTGATGCCTCTTCAGAAAGGAGCCCGATCAGGTGTGCGGCACGTCTTGCGATGCTCAGATTGTCAAGATATTCTTGCGGGACCATTCCAGGGTATGTTGTTCTCCAACTTTCTATGTGGATGTGTGCGATCGCTACCGCATCGTCGACCGCTGCTTGACGGATATTCATCCTGCGCTCTCGCTGATAAGCTGGTTCGTTGTTGTCTCTTTCCAGCCGAAGTAGCGCATACGGAATAGTGGTGCAAGACACATCTTGCGATGCTCATATCCGCCGTACCAGCACTATTGGGCGGTCAATTTTGTTGGTGCGTTCTAATGGTTGCGAGAGGTCCCAGCTGTTCCACCAGCCGACAAATTCAAAATGCTCGTGGCATTCGATGAAGCGCAAAAACTCCTGCGGGAATATCGCACGCCGAACAGTCTTGTCGACAAGCGAGAGCCTCTCGCCGTTGTCATTGACGTCAAGCCGAAGCGTCTCGTAGAATGTCTGCTCCACAAGGCTGATCAACTCGCAGCTATGCGTTGTGCGGACGACTATTCCGTCACGCTCCATTTCCCAGGTGTGCTTTGTTTGCAATTCCCACGGCGGATCGAATTGCACGCACCAGTCCAGAAGATACAGTCCGCCGATATAGAGTTCACCCGCGATTGATTTGAAGTGATTGACGATGTCCTGCGTGTTCTTCACGGCGAGTGATCCGAGCATGACATAGATGAAGTCGTGTCTTCGGTCTGTCGAGAACTCGATCATGTCTGCATTGATCATGCTCGCGCTGATGCGTGCATCTGAAGCTTTCTGACGACTATACGCTAGCATGTTTTCGTTGGAATCAATCCCGTTGTATTGATAGCCCCGCTTCGCGAACTCGACCATGTGTGGAGAGTTCCCGCATCCGAGCTCCAGCACCGATTTTACCGGGATTTTGGAATAACGTCGGAAGCATCGCTCGAATAGGTCGACTTCGGCAGCAATATCGCGGAAACCGAACGCGATTTCGTAGTATTTCGGATTGTCATAGACATCCGACATGCGAGAATCCTCCACAATCCACCACAGGAGCACAGCTCCCGTGAGCACCTGCATAATCAGTTTACGTCGAGATCACCACGTCGCTTCGCTCCTCGTCATGACGGTATCTGGCGGAGCGTGATGACGGAATTTGGCGAAGCGCGATCCCGCAATATGCTCCGCAGTCAGAACACGTCCCAGTTCTGTCAAGCTGCGTCTCTCCGTAAGTGACTGTTATATATAATTTATGTCGTCAGAATTTAAACCGCAACAGTTTAATGGACATAAGCCTGCCGGATTGTCAAAATGTGCATTTCTGACTTGACCGGATAGGGATATCCTGTTTTATTGCAGCGAAGGGTCGGTCATGAAAAACTCACTGACTAAAATCGCGTGTGCGATGCTGTGGCTTCTTGTGATGTCGTCACCTGCTCTATGTGATATCGCCATCACAAACATCGTCCTCACTCCTGCCTCACCGGCCTGGTTAGCTGTCGATCAGGGAGTGAGCATCGCATTCGACTACGAATCGGACCAGCCCGCAGGCATATATATTTACACAACGCCGTTTACCGATGGTGTGCCGACCCCTGGCAACATCGCTGCCGGGTCACCACTCTATCGCGACACGACCGGATCGGGAGCATCGAGCTTCAGGATCATTGAAGGTGAAGTGACGGTCGACTCTGTGAGGTTCCAGATTTACAACAGCAATCATAGTCAGTTGCTCTACCAATCATTTCTGCCGGTTCTGTACTTCTACGTGCAGCACATGGTTACGGATATAGCATGCTACCCACCGTCACCTGCCACAATCGGATTCACTCAACCGATAGATGTGACGTTCACGTATTCGACTGACGAGCCATCCGGGGTCAGAATTTTTGTCAGGCCGTTCACAAATGGGCAATTGACTCCGTGGTACGAGGCGCACAACTCACCCGTATATCCCACAGGCACGGGTGTGGCTACAGGCAGCTTCACGATCCTGCACGGCGAAGTTACAGTCGATTCGCTTAGATTCCAGATGCGAACGGCTGATATGAGCACATTGCTGTTGCAGACATTCTGTCCGGTGGAGTATCTGTTTACCTCACCCGTGGATGCAGACGATCCGGCAGACATCAATGATTTCCCCGCGAGCATGCTATTGCAGAATCACGGCAATCCATTTGGCACAACCACGACGATAGAATACTCACTGAAAAGAGCAGGGACTGTTACCATCACCGTCTACAACATCCTCGGTCAGAAAGTGCGCACTCTCGTAGATGACTCCAAGGCTGCCGGACTGCATGAGGTTTCATGGAACGGAAGGGATGACAGCGGCGAGCGCGTGTCTAATGGGATTTATCTCTACAGGATAGTCTCCGGAGATTTCTCCGACAGTAAGAAGATGATCCTCTTCAGATAACTTACATCTCTGCTTGAATTCACCGGCCGGATTGATTCTCGAAATTCCTGCGCATCATGGCATTGCCCGCTCTGAGGCCAAACTTCTCGTAGAACGCTACCTTGTCTGTGTTGCACACAAGATCAACCATATAGAAATCACGAAACTTGTCGAGCATCCGTCTCACGAGTTCACTGCCGATCCCCTGTTTCTGATATTCCGGCAGGACTTCGAGAAGCGGAATGTAACAGGCGAGTACATTATCTGTAATCGCTGTGATGAATCCGACAACTCGATCAGACCGCTCATCGGTTGCAACCACTATTTCATCGCTTTTGCTCAGTAATCTGAGATGTGTCTCTTCAGAGGGTGGATTCGGCCAGCCGACAAAAAAGCCGGATAGCATCTCTGATGTAATGTTGTCTGCAGAATCCGTGTATGAGATCATGGTTGGGTCCGGTAGCTCAGTTCAATTTATAGAATCGGCTCCTCTTCAGTCTTTCCGCCGATGGACATCTTGATATAACTGACTATCTCATCGGTAGAAGTGCCGGGACCGAAGAGCTTACTAATTCCCTTTGCTTCCAGAGATTCGATATCATCATCCGGAATGATCCCGCCGCCAAACAGGATCATATCTTTGGCGCCTTTTTCATCCAGAATCTTCCGAATTGCGGGAAACAGTGTCATGTGGGCACCGGACAGGATTGACACACCGACAGCATCGACATCCTCCTGAACCGCGGCCTCGGCGATCATATCAGGTGTTTGCCTGAGTCCGGTGTATATGACCTCCATTCCGGCATCACGCAATGCCGCAGCGATGACTTTTATGCCACGATCGTGTCCGTCAAGACCCGGTTTTGCCAGAAGTACTCTGATTCTCTTTTCCATAGAATGATCTCGTGCTGTTGTGCCTCAGAGAGGCTATTACTCGCTCTCGCTGGATTCCCCGGACTTAAGCCACCGGCGGGCAAATCGTACAACGATTCCCTTCGCGCCGCTGACCTCGGTTCCAGCCCTATCGTATCGAATGAAGATCACGGCATGACCATTGTTCTTCTTAGCAACATCAATCAGTTGGCCATCCACAGTCCTCATCGTGCTGGCATCACCGTCACCTACTATGACATCGGCAATCCACTTGATTTTGTACGGACAGTTGATATCGCCTTGCACAAGGATTATCTCCTTGTTGTCGACCTGCTCTTTGACTTCATCCGGTGATATGTAATTCTTCTCGCGCTCGGCGGCTTCCGTGGAATCGAGAGTCTGCACCAGTATGGCATTTGTGTAAAGCTCGGTTGGATCTCTCTCGGTGTAGTGATCTACGAAAATGACGGCGTCACAACCTTTGTCGGCGGCGGTCTTTCTCAGCCGATCCTGTGCTTCCAAAGCCAGCTCCTCAGCGAGTCTCCTCTTGATCTTAAGGGAAACCACCTCTTTTATCTCGTACGGACGGTCAATATCTGCCCCGGTCAGTTCGACCGAGTCAGCCTTAATATCCCATTTCTTCGCACAAACCTCAACCGGCAGCGCAGTCAGAAGAAATGAAGCAGTGAGGATAATTGTCAGAATTGTAATTAGTCTATGCATCACGCACCTCCTCCGGATTCCAATATCAATCAACGCACACAGGAAACTGCTTTGCTTGTCAAAATATTATACAACAAGTTGTGTCGCAAGACTATTCTTGATTTTGAATTCAAAACAGACGAAAAGCCTTGACTTTTGTGAGAATTCTGTTACAATGGCGATTGACATAGTCTTCGGGGTGAGGTGGAAATCCTCGACCGGCGGTTACAGCCCGCGAGCGGAAGTTCCCACGCGGATCTTCTGCAGAGCCTGTGGAATCCAGGCGCCGACGGTAAAGTCCGGATGAGAGAAGACGTGCGATAGAACCTGTTAATGGGTTCGGTTATTTACATTCCCCGAAGGCTTGTGCCTTTGGGTTTTTTTATGACTGATGCGGACTACATGAAGATAGCTCTCGAACTTGCCAGACAGGGTGCGGGGAAAGTGGCTCCTGATCCGATGGTCGGAGCGGTCATAGTCAAAGATGGCGACATTGTCGGCAAGGGGTGGTATGATCGATTCGGCGCCCGTCATGCCGAGCCGGTTGCAATCGATCAAGCGGGTGAGCGCTGCAAAGGCGCTGCTATCTATACCAATCTCGAGCCCTGCTGTCATTTTGGCAAGAACCCACCGTGTTCAGATGCGGTAATAAAGGCGGGGATCAGCCGCGTTGTTTCCGCAATGACTGACCCAAACCCGAAAGTCAACTCAGGCGGATTTGCGAAGCTCAAACAAGCAGGCATCGAGGTCGAATCGGGCATACTCGAGGAAGAAGCCCGGCAACTCAATGAAGTATTTATTAAGTATGTGACGACAAAGATGCCGTTCGTGGTGTTGAAAATAGCTCAGACAATCGACGGCAGGATCGCTCAGACTGATGGAAAATCACAATGGATCAGTGGCGACGAATCTCGTATGGAAGTACACAGACTGCGCGCAGAATATGATGCTGTTGTAGTCGGATCGAATACCGCGCGCATCGACAACCCGGAACTCACCGTGAGGCTGGTCGAGGGTCGCAATCCCAAGCGGATCATCGTCGCAGGATCATCTCCCCTTTCAACTGATCTCCGTGTATTCTCTGACGATTTCAAGAAGAGCACGATAGTGGCATGCAGGAGCGATCAACTTGCACACTACTCGCAAATCGACGGAATCACAACCTGGGAAATCGGAGGCACAGATGACGGCCACATCAGTTTAATGCACCTGTTGATCAAAGCTGGTGAAGAGAGATTGTCGTCGCTACTTGTTGAAGGTGGCAGTAGATTGGCCAGTTCGCTACTGAGGCACAAACTCGTCGACAAACTTTGCGTCGTGACTGCGCCGCGCATCCTCGGCAGCGGCCTCGCTGCCTTCGAGAACATCGGAGTCCAACGCTTGGATCGCTCAGTCACTCTGCGAGACGTGGTGTATAAGCAATTTGGAAATGACACATGGACATCGGGATACCCGGAATGGAGATAGATTTTGTTCACCGGATTAGTCACTGAAATTGGTACTATTCAGTCTACACACCGCACATCCAGCGGCTTGCGTCTGGTTGTTCGGGCGCCCAAGACTGTATCCGAGGCAGCTCTTGGCGACAGCATTGATATCAACGGCGCGTGTCAGACTGCAATGAACATCTCCGGTGACGCTTTCAGCGTCGACACAGTTCCGGAGACACTCAAAAAAACTACACTGGGTGAGCTAAGAATAGGCAGTCGAGTCAATCTCGAACAGGCGGTGAAAGCGTCTGATCGACTCGGCGGGCACATCGTCTCCGGTCACATAGACTGCGTCGGTACCGTCGTTCGTGCACGCAAGCTGCCAACCGCGATCGAATTAGCGGTGTCATTCCCCGAAGAATTCGCGGATCTGGTCGTACCGCAGGGTTCGATTGCGATCGACGGAGTCAGCCTGACAGTAGCTGCTCTGAAGAAGACTGAATGCACAGTTGCGATCATACCGACGACCTGGGAGATGACCACGCTGTCGGACTTGAAGTCCGGAAGCAGAATTAACCTGGAATTCGATGTCATGGGGAAATATATCGTAAACTACCTGAGACGCAGGAATGCGACTTCGGGCATAGATGAGAATAAACTCCGAGAATTGGGATACTAATTGAGAGGTACCGATGAATGACAAGCTCACAGTGAAAAACGAAGGCGAAAACGGCTTTCACTTCTCAAGCATTGAAGATGCCATAGAGGACATCAGGCAGGGCAGGATTGTCATTGTGGTTGATGATCCTGATCGTGAAAACGAAGGTGATTTCATAGTTGCGGCTGATAAGATCACGCCAGAATCTGTGAACTTCCTTGCGAAACATGGTAGAGGCCTCATTTGCGTGTCGCTTCCTGAAGACGCAATAGCTCGACTACAGCTACATCCGCAAACGGAATTCAATACCGCAAAACTGAGCACAGCATTTACTGTTTCGGTCGACGCGGCCGAAGACACAACCACCGGTATATCCGCAGCGGACCGCGCAAGGACAATCGCTGTTCTTGCCGACCCGAACTCCAAAGCTGAGGATCTCGCGAGACCGGGACACATCTTCCCTATCCAGGCTCGGAAAGGTGGAGTACTCAAGCGCGCTGGACACACAGAGGCATCGAGCGATCTTTGCAGACTCGGAGGTCTCAATCCGGTCGGCGTAATGTGCGAAATCATGGATGATGACGGCACCATGGCGCGTGTGCCGCGTCTCATGGAGATTGGTCAACAGTTCGGCCTGAAGATCATTACCATTCAGGACCTCATCGCACACCGCAGAGAGACCGAGAAGCTCGTCCACAAGGTCACCGAAGTCGACTTCCCGACTCGCTATGGTCATTTCAGGCTTCACATGTACGAGTCCGAAATCGACCACCAGCATCATGTGGCAGTCGTCAAAGGAGACGTTGCCGGAAAGCCTAACGTCCTCGTGCGCGTGCATTCAGAGTGTCTGACCGGCGATGTCTTCGGTTCTGAGAGATGCGACTGTGGAGTACAGATATCCGACGCGCTGAGCATGATCGAGCAGGAAGGCGAAGGCGTTCTGCTGTACATGCGTCAGGAAGGGCGCGGTATAGGTCTGCCTGCGAAGCTAAAGGCATATCATCTGCAGGATGAAGGGTTCGATACGGTCGAAGCGAATCAGAAGCTTGGTTTCAAGGCGGATTTGCGCGAATACGGAATCGGCGCTCAGATTCTCGCGCATCTGGGACTATCAACCATCCGTCTTATTACTAACAATCCAAAGAAAGTCATCGGACTTAACGGCCATGGACTTCGAATAGCCGAGAGGGTACCGACCATTCTGGCCGAGACAAAGCATAATACAAAGTATCTGAAGACAAAGCGCGATAAAATGGGACATCTGTTCGGATCATTATAAACGGGGAGAGATTCATGTCAAAAGTGATAGAAGGCACACTCGATGCGGCAGGATTGAAGATCGGAATTGTCGTAAGCCGCTTCAACGATCTTCTGACAAACAAGCTGACTGAAGGTGCGATTGACTGTCTCGTCAGGCACAAAGCCAATGAAGAAGACATTACGGTTGTGAAAGTGCCCGGCGCATTCGAGCTGCCGTATGTGGCGGCGAGGCTTGTCGAAGCTGGCAATGTCGATGCCGTGATCTGTCTCGGCGCAGTCATTCGCGGGCAGACACCGCATTTCGATTACATTGCAGCTGAAGTGTCGAAAGGTATTGCAAACCTATCGATACAGCACAAGACGCCGGTTATATATGGTCTCATAACCGCTGACACTCTAGAGCAGGCAATCGAACGGGCTGGCACGAAGGCTGGTAATAGAGGTTTCAACGCCGCTCTGACTGCGATTGAGATGTGCAATCTCTACAAGCAGATGAACATATGAGCAAGCGTACACATGCCAGAGAACTTGTTCTGAAATGTCTCTACGCTTTCGAGAGTCTTGATGGCGACGCTGAGTCGGTGTTCAAACAGACCTGCGCCGACTCACACCTCGATGGCACAGCTTTCGAGTTTGTGTCAAATCTATTCTTCAAGATTGTGGGGGAGATCACAGAGATCGACAAGAAAATCAGCGCGAGCGCGCAGAATTGGGATATCAAACGGCTTGCCATAGTCGACAAAAACATAATCCGGATAGCTGTCTGCGAGTTGTTCTTCTTCCCCGATATCCCGGCGAAAGTATCGATAAACGAGGCGATTGAGCTTGCCAAGAAGTATTCGACTCTGGATTCAGCGTCGTTCGTCAACGGCATTCTGGATCATATATACAAAGAGAATGCCGTCGAACTGGAGAACGGCGCGAGCGCGTAGCGATCTCCGACCATGCGCTGTCAGGAATCCTTTCCTGACAGCTGGAGAGATCGGGCAGGAAAGGATTCTGCCCGCGACCCCACTTGAAGTTTGCCCGTGACCTTGGTCCCGGAAGTCCAGTCCGTGGCTAATTTATATTGACTTTTGCTGCTCGGAATGATAAGCTTGAGAATCGATGCCCCCGTAGTGTAATGGATAACGCACCAGCCTCCGGAGCTGGGAATCCAGGTTCGATCCCTGGCGGGGGTATTTGAAAGGGCGCGCTAAGTCCTGAATTGAGTGCTATTGTTTTCATAGAGAGATTGACGGATGACGCATCCAGCTATCTCATTGACGGGTGAACCGTATCCAAAGTGGAGGAAGCCATGATACTGAAAAGAATTGGTCCTTTTTCATGTGCAAAGGTTAGTGCTGTACTCTACGCCATATTGGGGTTGATTATAGGATTAGTCTTTTCTCTGATCGCGCTGGCGGGTGCATTTGCGAGCGATTCACCGGCAGCTGCGCTCTTCGGTGTCGGCGCGGTGATAATGTTCCCGATTCTTTATGGCTGTATCGGATTTATCAGCGGAGCGCTCTCGGCTTGGCTGTACAATCGTGTAGTTGGGTGGATCGGGGGAATTGAGGTGGAGTTCGACCAAGGTTCCATCGCTCCGCAAGATCCTTCGACTGCGGCTTAACGAGTTGATCAGACTGCCTGCTGGGTTATCAGGGCAGGTTCGATGGAGTCCTCAGGATTAGTTTGTCGGTCCTGCTGTGACAGCAATTTAGCCGCGGCAGTGAGATGACCGGAGCATAGTTGGTTGGGGCAATCCAATGTTCCGCAATAGAAGATGTCTCAATATCTGTCACCATTCCCTCCAGTCTTCTCCGAAGGGTGGTAATGCTCTGCGGCCAAGCGCGGAGTTTGCGGAAATCAGTCAGAACAATTCGACTTCTCCTCTGTTAAACATGGTGTAAACACGTATATCTTATCTTCTTGATATTGACGTGGTTACTCTACGAGGGCGCAGGGGTATCACCCCTGCGCTTTAAATCTTGGAGCTGAATCGATTGGAGATTATATGTCAGAGTCGTTGAGAATTAAGAAATGTGTCCCCTGCGAGGGCGGAATTGAGCCGATGAGCGATGTTGCGATCGGTAACCTGATATCGCGTGTCCCGACCTGGAAGTGTGCAGAAATTGAACACTCCGGCAAGAAGATCAAAACTCTACAGAAAACGTTCTCGTTCAAGAACTTCCGCGAGGCCATGGCTTTCCTGAGGAAAGTTGAGGATATTGCGGAATCGGAGGGGCATCATCCCGACTTCTGTGTGCACTATAGCAGAGTCGATTTCACCATCTGGACGCATGCGATATCGGGGCTACACCAGAATGACTTTATTCTGGCGTCTAAAACTGATGAGCTTGTGGAAGGCTGAAGGTTGTATGGTGATCGCGCACGGCGAGCCTTATTTGACCGATCAGCCACCTCCGCCGCCCCTGAATAGAAGCATTATTACAAACGCGATGATTCCAACAATAATAGCAATTTCCAATGCTGCAACAGCTCCTCTTATGGTTACCTACTGAAAGGAATGCGTTGCGGCAGAAAATGTTCCCGTCTGATACATAGGAACTCCGATACTACCTGTCGACTATTCCTTAATCAGCGAGTACATTGGGTCCCACGGCGGCAGAACGATCGGGTCCTGCTCATATATCTTGAGAACATCCTTCGGGGCGTATTCTTTCTTCACTATGACATTATAGACATGATTGTCAAACCACGAATCATAGAGCGTCCAATAGCCGCTGGAGCCCTTCTCAGTCCCCCAGCTATTCTCGACCAGCCACTTCACCGGCTGATCATCTTTGACATCGACACCGACAAACACCATTGCGTGGTTGGGAGCACTTTCGCGGTATAACGCTCTGTCAGACTTCGCCATGCTGAAATCAGTGCCGTATATCGGTTCGTACTCATAGATGTCCATAGCCATGATTCCGTGCTCTCTGTCCTGATCTTTGCCGACATCACACGCAAACCAAACCGGTTCATCAGCGAGTACAGACTGCAAAGCAGCATCCTTGAGGATTTTGATTTCGACGTTTGCGAAGTCAATATCGGCTGCATCATACATGTTGCGGGACAGGCTTATGCGATAATGCTTGCCATAGTCCTTGGTTGGATCGTTGAAAATATTGACATATTCATTGAGGTCGACGCCTACGAATTCTTTGTAGAATTTTTGCGGTGTATACATACGCGACTCGCTGACGACTGAGTCGCGATCCTCGAAGCGCCACGGGAAATCTGACGGTGGCTCGCCGAGGTTCAACGCGAGCATGTCATAGACACCGGCAAGCATCTCCGCTTTCTTAGATCGGAGATCTGCCACGCTTGAGCCCTGCTCGCTCATATTGCGCAGTTGGACTGCACCCATCCGGAGCTTCCTCGCGATCAGCTTGTTCATCATTCCGGTATTTTCGGAACTGGCAGTCTCGGGCATAACTTCTTTCGGTACTACACCGTACTTCCCAATCAGATCCACGACGTATTTCCACCAGCCACCATCGCCGATCGGTCCGCGAAGCAGTATTTCCATCTCGCGATCGAGCGGGTCCCGGTCACGATATTCAATGATATATTCGAGAAAACAGTTCGCCTTCTCCATCTTATCCCAGAATTGGAGATACGGTTGGGAGAACTCGAAACTACCGAGCTTGTACTTCTCGATGACCGCAGGTCTCATTATGTTCAAGCCTGCAAACAACCAACAACGGCCACTCGATTTCTGGTTGGTGATGCCTTTCGCCTTGATCTTGTGACTAAAGACTTCATTGTTCTGTCTCAGAAGATCACGGTTCAATGCCAGGCCATTGATGTCATTGTTCGTGATAGCGTTGTACATAGCCTTAGCGTGTGCATCCATATGGTGCGATGACTTGATCTGCTCAATGGTAGTAGCAGATAAGCCGCCTTCTCCCGCAAAGATCTGCGGTGTGGTGATGCAAAAGGCAAACAACACAAGGGCGGTCGTGGCTGTGATCGAGAGGTGCCTCATAATTGCTCCTTTGCTGAGCTTGAGATTAGGAAATAGAAATCGCAGTAAATATACCGGCTTTAGTCGCAAGAGTCAAGACTGTGGATCGATGGATCTGGGACTCGGAACGTAAAAGGTACCCCCCTTTTGATATGGGGAAAGGATGGAAAGAGATTGGTGATGGAATGGTTCAAGAGCAGGTAAGTCGGAGTGAGCGTAGCGAACGGAGACTTACCTGCTCTACGCAGAAACAAATGGACACATACCCCCATGTCCTGGTTGATTGTATTCAACCAAAAAGACAGCCACCAGGGATGGAGATATGTGCCCAATAGGATATTACACAAATATGCGGTTAAGTAAA
>JAHJOQ010000135.1 GCA_018820315.1 Candidatus Zixiibacteriota bacterium
GAACAGTATCGTGGGACATTCAGCCGCTGGCCGGATGATCTCGAATAGGTGACTTCTGAGATCCGACAGAACATACATCGCCTGACGGCGACAAAAAACTGGAGATACCCCTTGACAGCTGCCTTCTCATAGGTGACCTACGGGGCTAGATAATCGGTGTCTCGATGTATTCGCCATAGATGATCTTCATCGCATCAACCATCTCGCCTTCGGTGGCATAACAACGCACACATTCGAGAAGGTGTGGCATTGTGTTGTCCGATCCGGCAGCGGCTTCTGTCAGATCAGCAAGGGCGCGCTTGACTTTGTCGTTATCACGCATGCCCTTTGCTTTCTCAATCGATTTCGCCTGGATGTCGTGTGACTTCGCGCCGTCGATCAAGAGCACAGGAATCTCTATCTTCTCGTTCTCCAGAATGAAGTCGTTGACGCCGACGGTTATCCGCTCCTTCTTATCGAGTTCACGCTGATAGATATAAGCGGACTTTGCGATTTCTCGCTGGAAATATCCCTCTTCGATGCCCCTGAGCACGCCGCCGATCTCATCGATCTCATCGAAAATCTTCATGCATTCCTCTTCGATCCGATCAGTCAGGGCTTCGACGAAGTACGAGCCGGCGAGTGGGTCGATTGTGTTCGCGACACCGGTCTCATGCGCGAGAACCTGTTGGGTGCGGAGCGCCAGCCGAGCGGCTTTGTCCGACGGAAGCGCGAGGGTCTCATCCATCGAATTCGTATGCAGGGATTGCGTTCCGCCAAGAATAGCCGACAATGCTTCCGTTGCTGTGCGCACCAGATTCAGTTCTGGCTGCTGAGCGGTGAGAGAGCACCCGGCTGTCTGAGTATGGAATCGAATCTTCCAGGACTCTTCTTTCTTTGCGCCATATTTCTCACGCATCCGTCGCGCGAAAATCCTCCGCGCTGCGCGATATTTGGCGATCTCTTCGAAGAAGTCGATGTGTGCATTGAAGAAGTATGATATCCTCGGTGCGACATCATCGACATCGAGACCAGCCGCCACCGCAGCCTCGACATAAGTGAATCCGTCTGCGAGTGTATAGGCAAGTTCCTGGGCTGCTGTGGCGCCAGCCTCTCTGATGTGATATCCGGACACAGAGATCGTATTCCACTGCGGCACGTGATCGGCGCAGAAGCCCATGATGTCGGTAATCAGTCGAATTGATGGTTCAGGAGGATATATCCATTCTTTCTGAGCAATGTACTCTTTCAGAATATCGTTCTGCAGGGTGCCCCTCAATTTGTTGAACGGGACTCCCTTCTTCTCTGCGACGATAAGGTACATCGCCAGCAAGATGTTTGCGGGAGCGTTGATCGTCATGGATGTCGAAATCTTACCGGTATCGATGCCATTGAAGATGATTTCCATATCGAGCAGCGAGTCGACCGCGACGCCGCATTTGCCGACTTCACCGAGTGAACGTTCATGATCGGAATCGAATCCCATCAAGGTCGGAAGATCGAATGCGACCGAGAGGCCGTGCTGTCCAGCCTTAAGCAGCATGTGGTACCGTTGGTTCGTTTCCTCCGGTGTGCCCATTCCGGAGAACTGCCTCATAGTCCACATTCTGCCGCGATACATTGATGCGTGGACGCCGCGAGTGTATGGATACTGGCCGGGATATCCGACGTCATTCAGGAAGTCGCGATTGCCGTTATCTTCGGGAGTGTAGAGGGGGTCGATGGGGGCCGAAGAAACGGTAACCCATTTTCTGTCGGTCCCGGACGACGCCTTCGCCTCCGATTCCCAAATCTTCCTTCTCTCTTCTATCTTCTTCATATCAGCATTCATGACCTGTCACCACGCTTAGTTAAGTTACTGTCAAACACAAATCAAACACATGCCCAAAACCTGCTGTCAATTGGTATCAAAGATAACACTTTGAGTTGCTCATATCAACGCCATATTTGATCTGAAGGTTCATCCTTTTCAGGAGGAGATCGAGACAGTACAACCCGCTTTAAGTCTTTCGATCAATCGCGAGCTTGACAGTCGTCGACTGAGTATGCTATATTTTCTATGAATGTGGCAAATCTCAACCTGAGGAGCTACTGATGCGGAAAGTCGGCTTTGTATATGATGATGCCTTCCTGCTGCACGCTTCTCAAAGCAGCCATCCGGAACATCCTGATCGTCTCAATGCAATAGTGGCATCCCTGAAAAGCGGCGGCCTGTGGGATAAACTCAAACACATAGAGCCTCACGCGGCATCGGTTGATGAATTGGAACTCATCCATTCGAAAGCCTACATAGAAGAAGTGAAGCAGACATCAGGGCGCGAGAGCGACTGGCTCGATCCCGACACATACGTGTGCAAAGATTCATTTAGAGTAGCGTCGCTCGCAGCCGGTGGGGTGATCGATGCTGTTCAAGAAGTAGTCCGTGGTGAAGTCGATTCGGCATTTTGTGCGGTGCGCCCACCGGGACATCATGCAGAAAACGATGCCGCAAGGGGTTTCTGCCTATTCAATAACATCGCCATCGGTGCGGCATACGCTCGCAGCAAGCTCGGTGTCGAAAGAGCAGCGATACTCGATTGGGATGTTCACCACGGCAACGGCACACAGAGTAGCTTCTATTCTGATCCCACCGTCCACTATACAAGTCTGCATCAGTATCCGTATTATCCCGGATCGGGAGCTGCCGCCGAAAGGGGAGCAGGTGATGGACTCGGATTCACACTCGACTTTCCGTTGCCTGCCGGCACGGGCGATGATGAAGTTATGGCTGCTCTGGAAGTCTTCTGGATCAAAGAGATGGACAAGTTTAAGCCGAATCTCATCATGATCTCGGCAGGGTTTGACGGCCATGCAGAGGATCACTTCGCCGACTGGCGGCTGACGGACAATGGATACATCCAGATCATGCGGATTGCTATGCGGTCTGCCAGAGCACATTGCGGTGGGAAGATTGTCTCCGTTCTCGAGGGTGGCTATTATCTGCCGGCATTGAGTCGATGCGTAGGTACTCACATCAAAGAGCTCCTTTCCAGCTAGTTCGTTATGTTTGGAACACGTGCGCGGGTGGGTGTATAATCACCGTGAGCATCATCTACCGAGCAGCTATTTTAGTTGCGACGATCCGGCCATTCTATTAAACTCACTGGCATGAGAACATCAGTTCTGGCATTGTTTTTATTGGCTCTTGTCTCTGTTGTGCCTGTAGCATACGGTCAGGATCATGTCTATCTCGATGCTGACCAGTCGGAGATCAAAGTAATCGATCGCGACAAGCTTGAGCTTCATTATTACGGCAACGTGAAATTCAAATACAAAGGTGCGGATCTTCAGTGTGACACCGCAGTCTGGTACGAATCTTCTGAAATTATCGAGTTCTGGAGCAATGTTGTATACAGTGATTCGATTCACAGTCTGAAGGCTCATTATCTGAAATACCTGCAAGCGGAGAATCGATTCATAGCTACCGGAGATTGCGAGCTGATTCAGAGGGATGAACGTGTCAAAATTCGCGGCGAAAGAGTTGCATTCGACAGGGAGACGGAGGAACTGCTCGTCACCGATTCGCCATATCTTGCTGTCGATTACGACGATCCGATTGCTATGATCGAGATCAGGAGCGACACGCTTCACTATGTCTCGCAAACGCGATACGGCAAAGCGATCGACAATGTCGAGATTGTCAAGGGGAGCATGCTCGCGACATGCAATATGTGCGAGTTCTTCCCCGATTCCAACCTGATACTCCTCGAAGGTAATCCCCATGCTCGCCAGCGGCAGAACGAACTTGAAGGCGATACGATGCAAATCCTGCTGAAAGAGAGGCTGTTGGATCAGATAGTGGTCCTTGGGGATGGTCTCGCGCTGTATCGGAAACCTGTCGGAGCAGACGATACGCTGTTCACCGAGAGCACGGTAGAGGCTAAGAAGATCACGTTCTTCCTGAAAGATGAAGTGATGGAGACGATCATCTCGGCCGGCAACAGTTACTCATGGTATACACCTGCCCCTGAGGATACAGTAGCCGAGGGCAAGAACGAGGCCTCGGGTGATTCGATTCTTCTCTATTTTGGAGCTGATGGGCTGCAAGCTGTCGAAATCAGGAACTCATGTGTCGGCAAGTTTTTTTCACAAATGGAGGTCGACTCCCTCGGATCAACAGTCTATAGAGATACAGTACTGTACGAAGCCTCTCGCCTCGACTACAACACGAAGGATCGCATAATCCACCTGATTCACGGCGCTAACATCAAACATCAGGCAGTGACTCTCGATGCTGACACTATCAAGTACAGCACAGTTACGAAGGATCTTCGCGCCTACGCCGCTTTGAAGATTGACGAGGATGATGAGGGGAATGTTGATTCTATTCTAATACCGGTAGTGCTTCGAGACGGACCGGAGGAAATGACCGGAGACCGTCTCGTTTACAATCTCGAATCGAAACGGGGGAAGGTGCGCGAACTCGACACCGAAATGGAGCAGGCATACTATCATGGCGAGGTTGCAAGAAAGATTGACGAGGATGTGCTTCTTGTCGAGAATGGTCGCTACACAACCTGTGACTTGAGCGTGCCGCATTTTCATTTCGGATCGAGCAACATGAAGCTAATCGAGGGCGACAGAGTAATTGCCCGGCCGATTGTGCTCTACATCGAAGGTCTGCCGGTGTTCTACGCGCCGTATTTCGTTTTTTCGATCAAGAAGGGGCGCCATTCGGGATTCTTGCCGTTCCGATATGGAAGCTATCAAAGCGGCCAGCGCAAATTCGAGAATGTCGGTTACTACTGGGCGATCTCCGACTACTGGGACCTCGAAACATCATTCGATGTAATAGAGGATTACGGAGTGAAGCTGAACGGCCAGGCGCGTTATGCTAAACGATATGTTATGAACGGCTGGGTGAGAGGATCGTATAATCGAGGTTCGGCAACTACCTTCTCAGGCAGGACCATCTCCAATCGCTGGTCTATGTCTGCCAACCATTCTCATACCCTCTCTCCGACTGCATCAATCTCTGGGAGCGGATCGTTTGTGTCTGACAGGAGCTATGCGACAGAAACGTCCAGCGACATCAATGAGCGCTTGAACCGGAACCTCCGTAGCCAGTTGAACTTCTCGAAACGCTGGGAGGGCAGCTCTCTTACAGCCGTTGTCCAGAGCACGAAAGATCTCGATCAGGAATCGAGTACGCTCACGCTTCCACAGGTCAGTTACAGACTCAATTCGCGGCGGCTCTTCAATCCACCTGAGAAATCGGATATATCTGAGCAACACTGGTACCACAATATCAGATTGACCTATAGCACGGACGCCAGGAGTTTTCAGTCAAAGCGGAAGAGTTCAGATGGGTTCAACTGGACAAAACATGCCAGGGCAACCCATCAATCGTCGATAAGTTCGCCTCAGAATCTCCTCCGTTACATCACAGTCAATCCGTTGGTGAATTACACCGAAAACTGGTTCGTAGTTTTCCCGACAGACCTTGCGACTGAAGATAGTCTTCGCACCGACAGGCTGCTGCGAAGTTGGACATCCAGTATGTCACTCTCTGCAAATATGAATCTTTATGGATATTTCTTCCCTCCGATCCCGGGCCTTGTTGGCATCAGACACACCCTGACTCCACGAGCCAGTTTCTCATATACACCCAAGAGTGATCTGAATACAGATGAGGCGCATTTCGTAGGAGCATCAACTGCAAGTGTGCAGAGTAAGGCAATGTCGTTCTCATTGACGCAGATATTCCAGATGAAATACCGTTCAGGAGAAGAGGAGCGGAAGCTCGATTTGTTCAACCTATCGTCATCCGCGAGCTACAACTTCGAGGCCGAAAGCCGCAAGTGGTCGAATCTGTCAACATCACTGAGGACAACATCAATTCCTCGACTGTCGGTGCAGGTTTCAACAGTGCATGATCTCTACAATCCGGTGACGTTGGATTTTGATCCTATTCACGCAAAATTGAAGAATATTAGTGTGAGCACGAGTTTCTCTATGGCGGTACGGGCGGGAATGCCATCCCCGGCCGATCTCGGTGATCAAGTCACGGGAATCGGTGTGCCCTCCTTGCGCAGAGGATGGAGCGTCAATGTCGGCCATCGGTATACGGAGAATCGCAATCTCCTCTTTGACAATAAGACTATTACTCACTGGATTACGACTTCTGCTCGATTTGACCTCACCGAGCACTGGAATGTCAATATCGACCAGAACTACGACATTCGTCGCAAGATCATTGTCAGCCGATCTATCAATGTTTACCGCGACCTGCACTGCTGGGAGTTCATGTTCTCATGGGTACCGAACGGCAGCCTGAAAGGCTATTACTTCAAGATCAATGTCAAGCAGATTCCTGAAATTGAGTTCAAGACAGAGGATTCACCGACCGGACGGTCCTTCTTTGATCAGATTTCACAGACGACATTCTAATCTGGAGTCGCGCAGGAGAGTCGACAACAGAACGCTTCTTGTGGCTTTCAAATAAGTACTTTTTGTTGACGCAAGGCTCCGTTCCGGGTAAATTTGACACATGATTTTGGGCTACCTCAAGCGGATTCTGGGACTTAATCGCCTCTCGCCGAAACGGAAGCAGGAGGTGATCGGCTTGCTGATGCTGCTGATTGCTCTACTGACGCTCGGCAGTCTGACGAGCAAGTCCACGGGTGATGAGCTGTACTTCCAGCCGGGCTCGACTATGTCGATCGACGAGCTGAATCCCGAGAACAGCGTCGGATATGCTGGGATGGTATTTTCACACTTTGCGTATCAGTTTTTAGGGTTACTATCGTTCTTTGTGCCGGTCTGGTTCGGTTTATGGGGCCTGCGATTGCTTTTCAAATGGGACAATGAGAAATACTTCAAACGATTCTATTACGCATCAGGGTTGTTCTTTGCGATTTCGACGCTTGTGGCATTGTCTGCGGTCAATCCTCCTCTCAGAAATGTGAATTATGTCTCAACACTCGGCGGGCTGATGGCGCATCTGGTGGCGAGCCTCTTGTCACGGCTATTCGGTTCCGTCGGCACTGTTCTGATCTGCATAGCAGCGGGATTGATCTTCCTGTCGCTGCTCATCGACTGGCGTCCCCGCAAATGGGAGCAGAAGGCTCGCGCAATTCCCGGCAGGATCAAGGCCTGGTTCGGGGGGATGTTTGAAGGCTATAGTAGAAATCCCAAGCGAGCTAAGTCGCGGGCGACTGATGATGGGCCGCCTCTGTCGATCTGGCAGCGGATCAAGGGGTTCAATCTTGATTTCCTTAGGCCAAGCTATGAGGAAAAGTGCGATGAACCGCAAGAGCCTGACTCTTCGTATGTTCGCTCCAAGACGCCGCCCCCGTCCGAGAATTTCGCTGCAGACATCAAGAAAATTCAGGAAGCAGCATTGAAGCGTGAAGAGGAGGAGAAGAAGGCTGGGAAGATGCCCAAAAAGAAGACATCGCAAAACCCTCAAGTCGTTGAAACACAAGCCGGTGAATATGTCTTTC
Organism: Candidatus Zixiibacteriota bacterium; assembly: GCA_018820315.1. Taxonomy (NCBI): domain Bacteria; kingdom Pseudomonadati; phylum Candidatus Zixiibacteriota; species Candidatus Zixiibacteriota bacterium. Next base: position 7,464 of record JAHJOQ010000135.1, read on the forward strand.
CGAGTCTTGATCTGCTGGAGGATAACCCTCAGCCCGTACAATCTGTCACCTCATCGGAACTTCAGCAGACAGCGGATGATCTTTTGCGAACCCTCAAGACCTTTGGGGTCGAAGTAGAGGGGGGCAAGATCGAGAAATATCCCGGTCCGGTGATCACGCGGTTCGAATTCAAACCCGGTTTAGGGATAAAAGTAAATCAGATCGTTAACCTGTCGGATGACCTCGCTCTTGCACTGAGAGCCAAGCGGATCAGGATTATTGCTCCGGTGCCCGGCAAGGCGGCTGTCGGAATTGAGATACCGAACAGAAATCCACAGATGGTCTATTTGAAAGACATTCTCGAATCAGATGATTACGGTGATTCCTCTGTAAGATTGCCGATGGCTCTCGGTCGCACAACTTCGGGCGAGCCGTTTGTGGCCGATCTGGCGGCTATGCCGCACTTGCTCGTGGCGGGTGCGACGGGATCGGGCAAGAGTGTCTGCCTGAATGTTCTCATTACAAGCTTGATCTATCGGCATGATCCGACCAGCCTCCGATTCCTTCTTATTGATCCCAAAATGCTGGAACTATCCGTTTACAAAGGCTTACCTCATCTCGAAAGACCTGTCGTCACAACCCCTCGGAAGGCGGAAAGCTTACTGAATGATGCCGTTGGTGAGATGGAGTCGCGGTATAAGAAGCTCGCGTCCGAGAATGTACGTAATATTCAGGATTACAACACGAAGGTCGGCGACGCCAATAAGCTGCCGTACATCGTGATTATGGTGGATGAGCTTGCCGATCTCATGATGAGCAATACATCTACGAGGACTGAGACATTGATAACACGCCTTGCACAGATGGCTCGTGCAGTCGGAATTCACCTCGTGCTCGCGACTCAGCGTCCATCGGTCGATGTGATTACCGGGCTTATAAAGGCGAATTTCCCCGCTCGCCTCGCATTCCAGGTTGCGACAAGAATAGACTCCCGGACCATACTTGACGGCAATGGTGCTGAGAAGCTGCTTGGGCATGGTGATCTGCTCTTCCTGGAGCCGGGCCAGCCGGAACCGGTGCGAATCCATGGTGCCTATGTATCATCTCTGGAGACTACCGCGCTCATGGAGCATATGAAAGAGCAGCAGGTCGAGATTCCGAAACTCAACAACTTTACAGAAGAGACTTCCGCTCAGAGGCAGGCTGATCTTGGCACTGACCCGCTTCTGAAGGAGGCTGCCGAACTGGTCGTTCGCCACAAGCAGGGCTCTGTTTCGTTGCTGCAACGACGGCTTGGAATCGGCTACCAGCGCGCCGCACGACTGATAGATCAGCTCGAAGAGAAGAAGATTGTGGGCGTATATGACGGATCGAAGGCGAGAGAAGTCCTGGTCGACGAGCTGTATCTTGGCACATTGCTGAAGAATGATTGAGCAAAGCACGCTCTTTTTTTGTATAATACGACAGTATGAAAACGATACCACGTACAGGAATTCTGCTTTTGTTGTTCCTGCTGATAATGTCGGGGCAGTCATCGGTCAATGCTGATAACTCTGCCACGATTCTCAAGAGTCTGCAGGAGAGATTCGAGAATTTGATCGACATGGAGATCAGCTTCAAGCAGGAGGTGAATTCGGGTGTCTTCTCTTCGGTCGAGCGCACTTCGGGAAAGATGTATCTTGCGAAGGGGGATAAGTTCCTGATCCAGACGGAAGATCAGACGATTTCGTCCGATGGAAAGCTGCTTTGGGTATATTCGAAGGAAAACAAGCAGGTAACGATCGACAAGGTCTCCAACGTGCGCGACCTCGTTCGTCCCAGTGACTATTTGTTCTCATTCAGAGAATCATATTCACCCTCACTTCTACCCGACACTACTCTTGGCAAAATCGCATGCCGCGTCGTTGAGCTGGTGTGCAACGAGAAAGACGAGTTCATCCAGAAAATGACGCTATTCATCGGCGGAGATGATCGGCTGACCCGCCGCGCGGTGTACGTCGACATCAACGGCAATGTCGTCACAATAGACTTCTCCGATCTCAAGGTAGACAATGGTCTCCCCGAGAACATGTTCGAGTTCAAGACGCCCAAAGGCGTTGAAGAAATTCGCATACCGTGAGCCCACAATGAACCCCAAGGTGTTTATCAGGAATCTCGGCTGTCCAAAGAACGAAGTCGATGGAAATGTTATGGCTGCATATCTGAAACGCTTAGGATGCGAGTTGGTTTCAACTCCATCACGCGCCGACGTTCTTGTCGTGAATACCTGCGGATTTATCCGGCAGGCAAAGGAGGAGTCGATTGACGAGATACTCGATCTCTCACGGTACAAGTCCATCGGCAGACCTAAGAAGCTCATCGTCACCGGCTGTCTGGTGCAGCGATACAGGGAGGAGCTGGCCGCGGGGATACCGGAAATCGACCACTTCCTTGGGATCGGGGATCTGAGAAATATCGCGAATGTGATCGTATCTGAAAATGGCAAGCGCACGTATACCGGCGTGATCACGAAGCGGTATCAGGTTCACGATGTGCAGCAACTGCAGCAACCGAGGAGCTACGCGTACATCAAGATATCGGATGGTTGTGACAATATGTGCAGTTACTGCGCGATTCCGTCGATACGTGGCCGCTTTCGGAGCAGACCGATCGCGGATATCATCAGCGAAGCTGAATATCACATTTCAAACAGGGTCAGAGAGTTGATCCTGATCGGTCAGGAGACTACTCGTTACGGCAAGGACACCTACGGACGGGCAGCCCTGCCGACTCTGCTGAGTCGATTGCTCGAAATGAACACGAGAACCCTGTTCAGGATTATGTATGCTCATCCGAATAGCGTTACGGATGATCTGATACAGGTCATGGCATCAAGTCCACAGATAATTCCGTATCTTGATCTGCCATTGCAGCATATTTCAGATCGCATGCTGAAACTTATGAATCGGAAAGTCACATCAGCTCATATCAGGGATCTCATTGATAGACTTCGCAGTACGGTCCCGAATATCACGCTGAGGACTACTTATTTGATAGGACATCCGGGCGAATCCTCGGCTGACTTCGAAAAACTGTTGCGTTTTCAGGAAGAGTTTGATATCGAACGGGTGGGTGTTTTCGGATATTCTCCTGAAGAGGGGACGCAGGCTTATGGACGGAGTGGACGAGTCAGGGAGAACACTATTTCCAGACGGGTTGATTCGCTGATGATTCTTGTCCAGGAGCAATCGCTCGACAGGAATAACGCTCTGATGGGTTCGACGCAGAATGTGATCATCGATGGTCCCGCATCGAACGGCACGGTCTGGGGTCGACTTCTCTCTCAGGCACCGGAGATCGACGGGAATGTGCTGCTCGACGGGTCATTCCGCCGGGGCAGCATAATCAAGGCTCGTGTAACGAGAGCAGAGGCTTACGATCTGTACGCCGCTGCCGACTGAAAGGAGCTGAAATGCCGATGCGCGAAAAGATGGTACGGATTACGGGACTTGCCATGTCCCGACCTGTCGCCTTTGTTTTCGCTCTCATATATGTTTTTCAGTCGGCGACTATATTCTATTTGCTGACCGAGAAGTACGAGAATGAGAAGCTGATCCAGTATCAGCAGTCAAAAATAGAGCAGCTCGAGGAGAAACTTAAGATTCTCGATATAATCGAAGATTTCCAAATCGGCATGCGGCCATCCGAAATAGGCACTCTTGCCAATGTAGTTTATAACGAGAGCCGCAAGTATGGTTACGACCCCTTGCTGCTACTGGCTCTGATTCAGGTAGAAAGCTCGTTCAAGAAGGAACAGGTTTCGAATATGGGAGCTATCGGGCTGATGCAAGTCAAGCCTTCGATTGGCTCAGATGTCGCGAATCGACGAGGCATAGACTGGCACAACAGAAGCATGCTTCTGGAGCCGGACTACAATGTCGAACTCGGAAGTCTGTACCTCTTTGAGCTGGTTCTCAAATTCGGAGATCTGAAAGAGGCGATTACGGCCTACAATATCGGGCCGACGCGCCTGAGCAGATTGCAGCATGACGACATCACTCCACCGAACGCATATTTGGCGAAAGTCCTTAAGAAATACCGGAGCTTGAAGGCAGAATATGATTCATAGATCTGTGTTTCTCCCTGCGGCGATAATACTTGCATCGGTGACAATCCTGCCGCTCTGCACTGTGATTGCCGCTGACACGAATGATGAGTTTGTCAGGCGGAGTCTAGAGAGTTATTTTACCGAGGCGCTTGCGATGTTCCCTGCAATACCCTCCGGGCAGATCTATATCGACTATTCTCCTCCCGCGATAGATAATCTGAACGTCTCGGGATCTGCCCTGAGTGCGGCCGTTCGAACCAATGGGATGGTCCGGTCATTTGATTCCAGTTCAGGTGTGGGCTTGCAGTTTAGTCTGAGAGATATTCAGTTTCGATACGATTCTCGCGATGGAGGACTGTTTACTCGCGGAGATATTTGCAGGGTGTTGTCAGTGTCGGGACGTTTCAGTGTTGTGGAAGAGAATGCATCAATCTGGGAGGACTATCTCGTGAGGGAGTATTCGGAACAGATTGATCTTTCTGAGAAAGAGGAGATCGAACGGAATTCTTCGCAGTTGTTCAACGCGGAACTTCCCCCTGGTCCGATACAGAAAGTCTGGGAGCCAGTGATCGTTACGTCAATCGTCGGAGGATTGGTATATCTGTTTTTTGCATCAAGGTAAGGAGAGCTGAGTCATGCATAGATTGTATCTCGCAGTAGTAATTCTTGTTCTGATAGTTGCCGGTTGTTCATCGATTGGGAATGTCCGCAAGGATAATGCGGAAGACCAGTATGAGACTGCCAGGAGCCTCTATGAAAGAGGCAAGTATTTCCACGCAGCCGAGGCATTCCGCCTGATGATCTTCAACTATTCAGGCGTCAGCTATATCGACTCGGTTCAGTATTTTCTCGGGATGTGCTATTTCAATGATAACGACTATATTCTTGCTGTGTCCGAGTTCAGACGACTGGTGAGGAACTTCCCGACGAGTCCGCTGGCTGACGACGGTCAATTGATGATATGCAAGTGTTTCTATCTGGCGGCTCCTGAAAACACCGGCCTGGATCAAACAGAGACCAACACTGCGCTAACCGAGATTAAGAACTTCATCGAGGATTTCCCGCAGTCGCCTCTTATCGGAGAAGCCAAAGAGCTGTTGACCGAATGTCGCGGCAGGATCACGAAGAAGCTCTTTGAAAGCGGCCAACAGTACTATCGAATGGGGATGTACACCTCGGCCCGGGTCTACTTCGAGGAGATCGTCGCTGAATATGAATCCCCTCAGTGGCGTGGTTGTGCTCTGTATCTGCTGGCTGAGATTGACGCCAAGCAGGGGAAGTATGCCGACGCTGAGTTGAAGTTGAACAACTTTCTGCAGGCGTTTTCCGGGCACAAGTGGGAGAAGAAGGCCAGATCGAAGCTGGAGAAAATCCAGACTGAGACGGACCATTCTTCAGTGGCATCCGACACGATATGAGTGGCATGAGAATTGGAATTGGAGGAGGTGTATTCGACCCGATTCACACCGGGCACCTTTTCCTATTCAACGAATGCGCCGATCGTCTAGCTCTGACCAAAGTACTGCTCGTCCCCACATACAAGGCAGTACACAAGATCTCCGATGCCATCTCTGCGTACGCTGATCGCCGCGAGATGGTGCGTATTGTTTGTGAGAATGATGAGAAGTTTGAACTCTGCGAAGTCGAGAAAGAAGCGGGTGGCCCCTCATACACTCTTGACACGATTCGTTCGCTCAAGAAGCTCTATCCGGATGCAGAGTGGTTTCTTATTGTCGGGCTTGATAATTTGGAAAAGATGGAAGATTGGCATCAGCCGGATCGGATTTTCGAGGAAGCGAATATTGTGGTCGGTTCCCGCCCTGTCGATTCAGCACCCGTCGACGCCAAGTACAGGGACAGGGTGATCTGGTTGGAAATGCCGAAGCTCGATATCTCCTCGACCGTTCTGCGCGAACGACTCAGATCCGGCCGCAGCATCAGATATCTTGTGCCGCCGGAGATCGAGGACTATATCTTGACGCATAAGTTGTATGTGAAATGAAGAAGAGCTTGTATCTCATCGACGGTTCTGCCCTTGCTTACCGCGCCTATTTCGCACTGATTCGCAATCCCCTGATCACAGCGAGAGGTGAGCCAACGTCAGCGGTTTATGGCTTTCTCAGTTCGCTTTTTCGTGTTCTTGACGAGTTTCATCCAAGCCACTTGCTTGTTGTTTTCGATACGGCAGCCCCGACTTTTCGACATGATCTGTATTCCGAGTACAAGTCTACTCGCGCCAAGATGCCCGACGACATGGCTGATCAATTGCCTCGTTTAAAAGAGGTGCTCGATGCCATGAATGTTGCCCGCATTGAGCAGGAGGGATTGGAGGCGGATGATCTTATTGGCGCTTATGCCACCACAGGAGCTGAAGAGGGTTATGATGTAGTTGTTGTGAGTGGTGACAAAGACTTCACTCAGCTGGTTTCTGACAAGATCACAATGTTGTTGCCGGGCAAAAGCGGCGACGATCTGCAGCGTCTTGACCGCGAAGGAGTGAAGGAAAAGATGGGAGTCTATCCCGAGCAGGTCATCGATCTGCTCGCCATTATGGGGGACTCCTCGGATCATGTTCCGGGGATTCCGGGTGTCGGACCAAAGACCGCCCTGCCGCTTCTGGAGAAACATGGTTCTCTGGAGGCTGTTCTTGCGGCTGCGGAGCAGATCGAGGCCAAAGGGCTGAGGCGAAAAGTAACCGAGGGACGCGAAAGCGCAATACTATCGAAAGAGCTGGTGACCATCCTCACCGATGTCGATATCCCTCTCGGATTTGATGATCTGGAGATCAAGCCGTGGGATAACGAGCGAGTCGGTGAGCTATTCAAGACTCTTGAGTTCAATCGATTTCTCGACAGGTTGGGTGATGCGGCTGCAAGCGCTCCGGAGCAGAAGAGCCCTGATTTTAAGCAGGATTACAGAGAGCTTTCGACTCTCGAGGATCTCGAGAAGCTGTTGGCTCGTGCAAGAAAGAAGGGTGAACTGACATTTGACACCGAGACGACAGGTCTCGACCCGCTTACTGCGGACCTCGTCGGATTGTCGTTCTGCGTAGATGAGGGTGAGGCGTTCTATCTCCCCGTTGCACATGAGGGATACGTTGGCAATCTGCCACTCGACAAGGTCATCGCATTGCTCGACCCTGTGCTGTCTGATGATTCGATTGCCAAGTGTGCGCAGAACGCCAAGTACGACTATCTCGTCATGCGTCGGGCCGGTATCATCACTCAAGGGATAGCCTCTGATCCAATGATAGTCTCATATGTTATTGATCCATCTTCCCGCCAGCACGGCCTCTCGCATCTTGCTGAAGAGCATCTCGGCTACAAGATGCAGCCAATCACAGATCTGATTGGGTCGGGGAAGAAGCAGAAGTCTTTTGCGACGGTGCCGGTGGATAAGGCCGTATTTTACTCCGCTGAAGACGCAGACTGCACCCTCAGAATCAAGAATATTCTCGAGCCGAAACTCTCTGAGTTGGGACTTGAATCGCTCTATCGCGATATCGAAATGCCTCTTGTTGTTGTCCTTGCCGACATGGAACGAGAAGGGGTGAATATCGATGTGCCCTTTCTGAAGGAACTGTCGCAGATGATGGAGTCGGAACTCGAAGCCTACACGGCCAAAATCTATCGATTTGCCGGTGAGGAGTTCAATATAAACTCACCTCAGCAACTTTCCACCATCCTGTTTGAGAAGATCGGTCTCAAGCCGTTGAGAAAGACAGGCAAAAAGACCGGGTATTCTACCGATCAGTCAGTTCTGGAGAAGCTGAGCGAGGAACACCCTCTTCCGCGGCTGATTCTTGAATTCAGACAGTTCGCGAAGCTTAAGAGCACTTATGTCGATTCGCTTCCCGCTTTGATAAACAAGACAACAGGAAGAGTGCATACTTCCTATAATCAGACCGTGGCTGCAACGGGTCGTCTATCATCATCCGATCCAAACCTACAGAATATTCCGATTCGAACTGAGCAGGGCGCACAGATTCGAAAAGCATTTGTGCCACGTGACTCTGATCATGTGCTTCTGTCAGCAGACTACTCGCAGATCGAGCTACGAATAATGGCTCACTACGCCAATGACAAGACCATGATTGAGTCATTCAGGCAGGGAGAGGACATACATGCCCGTACCGCATCGGAAGTATATTCCGTCGATCTCGAGGATGTCACACCAGATATGCGGAGACATGCCAAGACTGCGAATTTTGCCGTGATTTACGGTGTCTCGGCGTTCGGACTGTCGCAGCAGTCGAATATGAACGTGACTGAGTCGTCGGAGTTCATCGACACATATTTCAAACGATATCCCGGTATCAGAGACTATATGGATGAGCATATAGAGTTTGCCAGGCAGAACGGCTATGTCAGGACGCTTCTGGGGAGGCGAAGATACATCCCGGACATCGAGTCCAGCAACCGCACAGTTCGCCAGTTTGCCGAGCGAACAGCTATCAATACGCCGATTCAGGGCACTGCCGCAGATATGATCAAATTGGCGATGATCGCAATTCACGAGAGACTTGCTAGTCTAACTTCAAGGATGATATTGCAGGTTCACGACGAACTGGTCTTCGACGTTCATAAGCCCGAACTGAAAGAAGTACGCGATATCGTCCGCACAGAGATGGAGAGTGCTGTGAAACTGAAGGTGCCGCTCAAGGCTGATATGGCGACTGGCAACAACTGGCTCGAATGCAAATGATCCTGTTTACTTCAGTAAGAGAAACCCGATGATCACTGTCGGAGTCTACGGACGGATTGGCTCCGGGAAAACGGAAGTCACCAGGATTTTTGCAGAGAACGGCGCCGCCGTAATCTCTGCGGATCAGATAGGTAAGGATGTAGTAGAGAACGATCCTTACGTTCTCGAAACTCTCGTGAAGGCATTCGGTATAGGCATTCTCGACTCAGACGGCAAGCTCAACCGCCGTGCAACAGGCCGAATCGCATTCTCATCTCCCGAAAACCGGGCGCGGTTGGACAGCATTGTCCATCCTCCATTACTCAGAGAGCTGAGAGCGCAGATAGATGGTTACAGAAAGTCAGGCGATTTTTCGATTGTTGTTGTGGACGCCGCGCTGATCCTCAACTGGGGCCTCGAATCGGAGCTTGATGTGCTCGTTTGTGTGACAGCGCAACGACAGACTGTGATTGATCGACTTGTTAAGGGTGGACTGAGTAATGATGAGATAAATGAGCGCCTCGATGCGCAGATCGCAACAGATATTCAGGCAGCCAGCGCCGATTTTGTGATCGAAAATGACGGTTCGCTCGATGAATTGAGACGCAATGCCAAGAGGGTATTCGAGCAGATCAGGACGAGAGAAAATACTGTTTGACACCCATTGCTGTGAGACTATATTCCGAAGTTGATAAATTCTTCACAAAGACGGGAGGGATGTTTGAACCCGTTCAGCTACGATTTAGAACAGCTTAAGCAGAAGACTCTCGACATTCGCAGGGACATTATCACGATGCTGGTCGAGGCCAAATCGGGTCACTGCGGAGGACCGCTGTCATGCACGGATTTCGCGACTGCTCTGTACTTTAATTACATCAATCACAATCCTGACAATCCGGACGATCCCGATAGGGACGTCGTGGTCTATTCGATCGGTCATGTCACTCCGGTCAATTACTCAATCCTTGCGGAGTGCGGCTATTTCCCACTAAGAGATCTGATGAAATTCCGGAAAATCGATGGCCACCTCCAGGGACATCCTAACAAGCTTGATACGCCCGGGATTGAGGCATCAACCGGGTCGCTCGGGCAGGGGATATCAATATCGGTCGGCATCGCAAGCGCATTCAGGATGGACAGTAAGCCTAACCGAGCGTACTGCATTTGCGGTGACGGTGAGCATCAGGAGGGTTCCATCTGGGAGGCGGTGATGGCTGCCGGAAATTTCGCTCTTGACAACATCTGTGTGATACTTGATCTGAACAATGCACAGATAGACGGCCGAATGGAAGACATAATGGACATCAATCCCATAACTGACAAATATCGCGCATTCAAATGGAATGTGATTGAAATAGACGGTCACGATCTTCAGCAAGTACTTGGCGCTCTCGACGAGGCGAAAACTGTGAAGGGAAAGCCGACTGTCATTATCGCCAAGACGGTTATGGGAAAGGGCGTGTCATTCATGGAGGGCGACTACAAATGGCACGGAATGCCGCCCGACAGAGAACAGGGCGAGCGAGCTTTGCACGAACTCGGAACAACATACGATGAATGGTCGCAGCGACTGCTGTCGAGCTGAGGAGAAGAAATGGTAGTCAAGGAGCGCGCAACCGTGGAGAAAAAGAAAACTCGCGTTGGTTTCGGAAAGGCTCTGCTCGAGTTGGGCCGCGAAAATCCGAATGTTGTTGCGGTGACGGCGGATGTTAAAGGTTCGGTGAATGTCCATTACTTCGCCGAAGAATTCCCGGATCGGTTCATCAATTGTGGAGTGGCAGAGCAGAATGCCTGCAATATCTCGTCCGGGCTCGCTCTGGCAGGGAAGATACCATACTTTGCCGCGTATGGTTGCTTTGCTACATCTCGCTGCCTCGATATGATAAGAACTACTATCTGCTATGCTAACTTGAATGTGAAGATAGCCGGCAGTCATGGTGGCTTGCTGACAGGTGAAGATGGCGCGAGCCATCAGGCACTGGAAGAACTCGGACTGATGCGCGTGCTGCCGAATATGACAGTTGTCATTCCGTGCGATTACTGGGAGGCTTTCAAGGCCACCAAGGCTGTCTCCAAGGTGAATGGACCCTGTTACCTGCGCCTTGGTCGAGCGGATGTGCCTGTGCTGACCGAAGAGACCGCTCCTTTCGAGTTGGGCAAGGGAGTCTTGATGCGCGATGGCAGCGATGTCGCGATCGTGGCGTGCGGAGCCATGGTTTACGAAGCCTTACGGGCTGCAGATATTCTTTCAACCGAGGATGTGGAAGCGCAGGTGATAAACATCCACACAGTCAAGCCGATCGATCGGAAGATTCTCACCGATGCCGCAAAGAAGTGTGGTGCGATTGTAGCCGCCGAAGAACACCAGATCTATTGCGGACTCGGCAGCGCTGTCGCGGAAGTCGTCGTCAGGCACGCTCCTGTGCCCATGGAGTTTGTCGGAGTCAACGATCAGTTTGGGATGTCGGGCAAGGGACCTGATCTCCTGGTCAAATTTGGTCTGAAAGACGTGAACATCGCTGACGCTGTCAGGAAAGTCATAGCCAGAAAGCGTTAGAATCGATTATCAATGCACGTTGAGCTGGATGGCAGGCTTTGCGCTGTGAGTTGAATTGCAGTCCATTTTCTATTGCATTAATCCAATAAAATTCGGATAATTGACCTTATGGGTAGAACTTTGAGAGTTGATGTACCGGTTCTCGATATGTGGTCGAAGCCTAAGTCAAATAGTGAGCGAGTCAACCAGCTCATTTGCAATGAGACTGTGACGCGCCTTTCCGAGACGGGTGACTTTGTCCGCATCAGATGCGAGGATAGCTACGTTGGGTGGGTGCGAGCGGATCATCTCCATGCAGACATAATCTCCGCGCACTCCTGGTTTGTTGATGTTCCGGTGGCGTCACTTCTGGATGGCAGCACCGGAAGATTTGTCGGGAAGCTCTCATTCGGTACCAGAATTTCCATTTTGGAGAGGACTGAGACATTTGGCCGCATCAATTTTCGAGGGAAAGATGCATGGATATCTCTTGGGTGCGTCAGCAGGAAACCTCGTTCAAAACAGGCATGGCGCAAGATCAAGAGTTATCTTGAAAACCTCATCGGCACTCCGTATCTCTGGGGCGGCAGGTCCGGTTTCGGCCTCGATTGTTCCGGCATTGTGCAACTTGTGTTCAATAGTTGTGGTTACAGTCTGCCGAGGGATTCGTCGGATCAGAGGAAGTCAGGCAGGAGAGTCTCTGTCATGAATCTGAAGCCGGGGGATTTGATCTTTTCTCCGGGGCATGTGAGCATCTATTACAGATCAGGGCAGATAATTCATTCCTCAGCAAAAGCCGGCGGGGTCTTCGTGGAAAATCTGATGCCCGGATCATCCAATTGTCGGAGTGACATATTTGAGAAGATTGAGTTGGTCAAGCGTCTACTCTGACACTGTCGCGGAGTTGTGATGCAATTCACTGCAGAACTTCAAACTGTTCACCTGAAAGAGACTTTTCGGACTTCAAAAGGGGAGGCAGACTCCAAGGTCGTTTGCGTAGTCAGATTCGGCACAGCGCTTGGCGAATGCTGCCCGTCGCTTCATTATGGGTACTCCGCTGAAGATTGCTGTGATGTGATTAGTCCCTCATCATTTGAATTCCCAGCCGATCCACTCCAGCTGTCTGTCGCACTCGACACCGTTAAGACTGAGGCTGGTCTCAGATATTCACTCCTTGCCGGTCTCGATATTGCCCTTCACGATTTTGCGTCACGATCAGCGAATCAACCGCTCTGGGAATACCTGGCGCTGCCGAATCCATCGGGGCGAGAGAGCTCTTACACCATATCAGTGGATGCGCCCGGGATGATTGAGAAACGACTCAAGAGTGCGGAGGACTTCCGAATTCTGAAACTCAAACTCGGCGGCGAATACGATCAGGAGAACCTGGAACTGCTGGGACGTCAGCGTGGTCGCACGGTGAGAGTCGACGCCAATGGGGCTCTTGATCTGAACAA
>JAHJOQ010000136.1 GCA_018820315.1 Candidatus Zixiibacteriota bacterium
AAACCGCTTATCATCCTCGAAACGTGACAAATCTCCCCACTCCAGTGTGAAACGAATCGCTGACAACCAACCTACTCCCGGACAGCGTCTTTTTGACTCTACTAACCGAGAATAACGCTCCTTCTTTGATAAGGACCTCAGAAATGTAGGTCAGGATCCCTGTGATCCTGACCTTGGACTACGTAGACATCTTCTCCAACCAGCCCTGCACCTGCTTTGCTGTCGGTTTCTGTGCCAGAAGTTTGCGCAGGGGAATCTCTTCCACTACCTGCTCGATCATTCGCAAACCGATGTAATAGCCGGTGCGTATCGATGAATGTTCGCCGAACACTCTCATACCCTCGAAAAATCTACCGACAGGCTTATGCTCTCGCGATTTCAGCACTTTCAGAGCGTCCGCTGTGAGTCTCGGCATGTTCATCCAGCACCATCGGACATACCCACCTTTCGGATCGGGGCGACCGATCACGCTGTGCAGATTCGACATGAAGATTGTGCTGAGAGGGACATCGGGCATCACCAGAGTCGATACATATACCGCGAGGCCTTCTTCCACAAGATGTCGATAGACCGGCATCTTCTCGAATCGAACTCCCGCGATACGCGCTCGCAGATAGTGGGTGTATTCGTGCGCCAGCGCGAGCGTCAAATTATCGCCGCCGAAATATCCGAAGTCGGGCGAGAGTGAAATCACCGGCTTGTTGTCGAGATGAATGATCTTGCCGTTAACGCGTTGCATGCCGGGGTAGAGCAGGATCGACGGTTCCGGAACCTGACCAAGCACATTCTTTAGGTCTCTCGATATTCTGTGACCTGTCTTCATCCAGTGTTTGAGGTTGAAGTTTGCCAGCCGTCTGACCGTCCCGGGAAGCATCAGAAAATCAACAACCTCATCGAGTGTCGCGTTCTTTCCGAGATGTTTGCGGAGGATAGTCTTGCTGTCGGAGAGAATTTCAGCAATCTCCTGCCTGCGACGATCAGCGCGAGAACTCTTGTATATCTTCTTGATTGGCGTGATGTAATCAGCGACTATCATGTATATCCTCCTGTAGGGCAGGTTTTTCCGAAACCTGCCTCTTCATTTGGCATGGCAGGAGTGAGGGCACTCCTGCCCTACTCGACTTGCCATCCTTACTCAAGCGGAACTGACCTTGTATACGCATTGTGATGATAGAAAGCCGCATGTGATTCATCAAGGAGTCTTTTGCGATTGAGGTGTTTTAGCATGGAGTATCGCTCAAGTAGAGGTTTGAGCTTCTTCCCTTGTTCGCTGTAGCAGTTGTAGAATATCAATAGCAGTTCATCTTCCGTCAATAGAGCCCGCACCAAGTTTGTGTATACTTTTCCGTCTGACATGCTACTTCTGTCAACAAACTTCAGAATGTTGTATAGAAGTCTGAAACAGTTTGATACTTCCTTGGGGAAGCCAGCGAATTGAATGCTGTAGATTTCCCCTAGCGACTTGTCAGTCATCCTCTGGCCACCCTTAATAGACTCTTGCACAGCTCTAAAGTAGAGGTTGCAGAATGTCATAAAGCAATCCCGTCCTGTTGTCGCGCTGCCAGTCTTCAGCGATGTGACAAGTTCGTTGTACAAAGACAGCAGCTGGAAGAAAGTGTTCTCGAAGTTCTGCCGTGACAGCGTCCTGTTTTGCTGCTCAAGTTGTTGCTTCTGACCTTTTAGCTCCTTTCGAGTGAGCTCCAGCTCCTTTCTCTGCAGCGCCAACTCATCCACCTGAAGCTTCAACTGGCGTCTTTGTAGCAATATGGCGATTATCAGTCCTCCGAAGGCCAGCCCAGAAAAGAGAGCGTTGAGTCCACCGAACATATCGCCGAAGGCACCTTTGTCGCTGATATTCACTTCCCCAAAGTATTGGATGGATACGAACCAATAAGCGACCCACACAAGGGGGACCAAGACAAGGAGCCACCAGTGCCAAGTCGGCTCCTTTTGATCGGCTTCTGGTCTCGTTGTTGTCATCATTTGATCCCCTTTCTGCAATGGGCTATGCCAGCTACTTGCTTAACAGACGCCTTACTACCACTCACAATCGTACCCGACACCTTTCTCGACTTCAAGCGGCTGTTCGGTATTGGTGCCGTGCTGTGTCCAGACTGCGTTATTCCGGGCAAAGCTGAATTTCTCATCTGTCGGATATGTGTCGTTTCCCCCCGTATCCAGAAACAATCCGAGATTGAATATGTGATCGCGCAATCCGCCGCGTGACGCGATGTTCGATCTGCCGAGAGTGGTCGCAGCCGAAACGTTGTATGTGTCGTCGCCCGATTTGTCCCAGAATATGCCGATGCCGTTGGCATTGCCGCCGCCCAGCGACAGATTCGGCGCGTCATGGATGTCATCCCCGCCGCAGTCTATCAGAGTGCCGAGCGTAAAATCGTGCCCTGCTCCCTGAGCCATGTTCATCGTTGCGGTATAATGGTCGTTGCCGGAACTGTCGATCAGAATGCCGAGCCCGAAATGCGCACCCGATCCCTGCACATACCAAACGCCGTTGTAGATATCGTCGCCGGTGTCGTCGGCGAGTATGCCGATGGCATACCAGTAGGCGCAACCCTGCGCGAAGAGTCCTGCGGAGTACGTGTCGTTGCCTTCAGCATCTACCAGCATCCCGATTCCACCTGCCCACGAATGGCCATCGATGTAGTCGGCGCGTTTTCCGAAACCGACGCCCTGAGCGAGATTCGAGTTGTATTCTTTTGTTTGTGATGCCGGAAACTGTATGTCGAGCGTGTCAGCGTAGTAGTCATCGTCGCCGGTCAAATCGACTAGGATTCCCATGCCTTTGGTGAATCCGAATCCCTGCGCGAGAAGATACGCGTGGTAGCTGTCCTTACCTTCAAGGTCCGACAGAATTCCGATGCCGAACTGCCCGCATCCCTGCGCGCAGATGTATCCGTCGTACTTGTCTTCGCCTTTCATGTCGAGCAATGCACCAACGCCGAACAGCCCGATACCGCCGGTCATGTTGTGCCCGAGGTACTGATCGTCACCATCCATGTCGACAAGATACGCATATCCCATCACACCCGCTCCAAATGCGGGTGAATCATCGTTCTTCGATTCGTAAACATCGTTGCCGTCAAGATCGATCAGGATCGACATCCAGTTGTCGACCGATCCATTCGCTCCGCCCCCTTCATAGCGGTCATTGCCGCCAACATCGATGATGAGAAAATAATCACCTGCCGGATAGATGTCTTTCCCACGGCCTCCGATTGCGATCATCCCAAGCGGTGTATCCCATCGCAATGAGAAATTCGTATTGAAACTCAAAGCAGCAAGCGAGTCGACCGCTATATCGACTGCATGTGCAATATCTTGTGCATGCGTGTAGAGATACTTGAAATCGACTCTCTCCGCGAACTTCTCCAAGCTGAAATCGACTATGTCCTGATCGGATGCGAGAATCTTCTGTGCTCGCGAATACATATCATGCAAATCGAACTCACTTGCAGCCTTCTCAAAAGCTCTTCTGTGATACTCCAGCGTATCGATTGAAGCGTAAATGATCAGCGCGGCTACTCTCTGAAGCTCGACGGGAATCGAACTTGCATCTCGCTTCAGATTCTCATGGTTCGCCGGCCAGGGGAGAGCCATACCGCGCGTGTACAAATCCATAATGGAATTATAGAGCGGATCGGGATGATCGAGGAGCGGGAATATCGAATCGAGTGGATCACCGATCAGCCCACGGCGGACTCCTTCATCTAACCGTCTCGATGCAAACGAGACCAAATTCTGAAGATTGCCGGCATTGCTCTTGACGGCATCTTTGAAATTGTTTGTATAGCGCTCGATCTTGAAAAAGTCTGAGTGTAGCGTGTAGAAGAGAGGCAGCACAAATTTGTCGCCGCCGTAATTCGACATATCGCCGTAGTCGAATGTCATCGTCTCGCGAGTCAGGCCGACCTGGTTCAGTGCTATATCAATCGGCGAACTCCGGTCTGATAGTCTCAGATCGCTGCACGACAACGAAAGAGACATAAGGATCATACAGAACAGAATAATTCTGGAGCTTTTCATGTTACCTCCTGTCCAGAGATGCAATCTAACATGCGCGAAGGCGGCTGGAATTGTCAAGGTTTAACTATGTCTTGCGATTGCGATGCATACTCTTAATCCGGGATAAGCAGCACGCTTGAGGAGATGTGACCTTTGGGCATATGTAACTCGATTCGCGTCAATCCCTCACCACCCTCATCGGGTAGCTGCCGAGGATTCGGATGAAATGGGTGATTTCGCTCAGATGATCGAGAGCTTTCTTGACATGCTGTTCTTTGATCGATCCTGCAAAATCAACATAGAAGTTGTACTGCCATGCTTTCTTGCGCACCGGTCGTGACTCGATTTTTGTCAAATCGATGTCACGCAGCGCGAACACCGACAACGCTTTGAACAGCACCCCCGGCTGATTCTTCATCGAAAACACAATCGAGGTCTTGGCGCGACCTTGGAAGCCCGGCTGAGTTCGCCCGAGCAACAGGAAGCGAGTGTAATTGGACTTCTCGTCTTCGATAGATTTCTTCATAATCTTCATCTTGTAGATTTCAGCGGCGTATGGTCGCGCGATCGCTGCAGTATTGTCGAGCTTTTTCTCAGCGAGCATCTTCACCGCACCCGCCGTATCGTAGTAAGTAACCGGCTCTAACCTGGGATGCTTTTTGAAGAAATCCCGACACTGATCGAGTGCCGCTGGATGTGAATAGACCTGCTTGATCCTCGAAAGGCTTGCGTTTGGTAGCGCAATCAAGCTGTGCTGAACACGCGCCTGTGTTTCGCCTACGACTTTGAGATCGTGTTCAAGAAGAAGATCGTAGTTCTTGTGGATCGAACCGATCAGCGAATTTTCGATTGGAATAACACCAAGAATCGCCCTGCGACTTTCGACAAGCTCGAAAACCGCCTCGAATGTCTCGCAGTGAATCGGGATTATGTCGTTTCCGACCAGCTCTTTTGCGGCGACCTCGGAGAATGAGCCTCGTTCGCCCTGAAATGCAACCTTCTTGGGACTCATATAGAGCTAATCGGACAGTGCACATATTCCTGAAGACGTATCTGCCGCACGCAGCCCTGCTAATTCTTCATAGAATCGAGGAATTTTGTATTGGTTTTGCTCTTCTTGATTCTGTCGAGCAGGAATTCCATACCCTCGACCGGGTTCATCTCCGCAAGGAACTTCCGCATGATCCAGACTTTGTTGAGCTGATCGGACGAAAGCAGCAGTTCTTCTTTTCTCGTGCCGGAGCGGTTGATGTCCATCGCCGGGAAGATTCTTCTGTCGGAGAGTCTTCTGTCGAGCACGATTTCCATATTGCCGGTGCCCTTGAACTCCTCGAAAATGACCTCGTCCATTCGCGATCCGGTTTCGATCAGTGCGGTTCCGATGATCGTCAGCGATCCGCCCTCTTCGATGTTTCTCGCGGCTCCGAAGAAACGTTTCGGACGGTGCAATGCGTTCGAATCGACACCACCGGAGAGAATCTTGCCGGAGTGCGGCACGACCGAGTTGTGCGCGCGCGCGAGACGCGTGATCGAGTCGAGGAGGATGACCACATCGTGCTGATGCTCCACGAGTCTCTTCGCTTTGTTGATGACCATGTCTGCGACCTGAACATGACGCTCCGCCGGCTCGTCGAACGTCGATGACACAACCTCGCCCTTAACAGAGCGCTTCATCTCGGTGACTTCCTCCGGACGCTCGTCGATCAGGAGCACGATCAGCTTCATCTCGGGGTGGTTAGAGGTAATCGCGTTTGCGATTCGCTGCAGGATGATTGTCTTACCAGCTTTCGGAGGCGATACGATAAGTCCTCTCTGTCCTTTGCCAATCGGTGTCATCAAATCCATGATGCGAGTGGTGTATTCGCTCGGGGAGTATTCGAGCTTGATCTTGTCCTGCGGATAGAGGGGAGTGAGGTTATCGAACAGGATTTTGTGCTTGGCGATTTCCGGATTCTCGAAGTTTGCAGCCTCGATTTTCAACAGTGCGAAATACCGTTCGGATTCTTTCGGCGGACGCACCTGGCCAGACACAGTGTCACCAGTCTTGAGATCGAATCGCTTGATCTGTGACGGTGAGACATAGATGTCATCCGGACCGGGCAGATAGTTGTAGTCTGACGACCGGAGGAACCCGTAACCTTCGTCGAGAATTTCGAGCACTCCTTCCGCGAAGATCAGACCATCTTTTTCGGTTTTAGCTTCGAGGATTTTGAATATCAACTCCTGTTTTCGGAGGCCGGAGACGCCGGGTATGTCGAGCTCTTCAGCCATTTTAAGGAGCTCGGCTATGGTTTTGGTTTTGAGGTCAACAATGTCCATTATAGACACCTTCCTTGTATTGTTAAGATTTCAATTTTCGCGATTAAACTGGAAAATGTTACAATCTAGGGGATTTTGGGGATATTAGTCTCTCTGATATTCCTCCTTCACCCGTTCAATCGGGGCATCGCCCCACAGCCTCTCAAGCCCATAAAATTCACGTCTTTCCTTTAGCAACACATGTACAACCACATCAATGCAATCCATGAGGACCCAAGATCCGTACGGCAGGCCTTCAATGTGCCACGGCTTCTGATCCTCCTGTGTCAGACTTTCTTTGATGTGATCCGCGATTGCTTTTACATGAACGTGCGCAGAACCTGAGCAGATTACAAAAAAGTCAGTGACACTTGTGAGTTCTCGTAGATCTAAAATAACGACATCGGCGGCTTTCTTGTCAAGGGCAAAATTTGCCGCGAGAAGGGCTAGGTCGTGTGAGCTGATTGCCAACGGCTTGGGACAACTCCTTTCTGTAAGGGCTCGTCTGTCACTCAGTTTTGGCTCCAGACTCCGCTGCAAACGATTCGAAGTCTTTCCCTACGACGATTGTCAAGTCAATACCGAGGAAGTTGTCGTCGAGTTCCTGAGACACAACATTCTCCGGCTTGATACCGAGAGCAGAGGCCAGCGATTGAGCATATTCCGTATCTGCCTCATCCCGAGTTATGATCATAGTCTCCGAGACTTCATAGGATTCGAAGTTATCTTCGTCGATCACATCGTATTCAACGTCTGCGACACCTGCGTCACGAATGACTTTAGCGGTCTTTGCAGCAGCCTTTGATATCCCACAACCATTGAGCACCTGCACGCGAACGTAGGACTTCTCCGGCGGCAGGCTTGTTGTCTCTCCCGTCATGACTTTCAGGACGGCAGATGAGACGAATACAAGCACTATGAGCGAGAGCAGACCGATCAGGTAATCGAGTCGCCTGGTTGACTTCGACGCAATGCGCATTTGATACGCCTTGTGCCGCGGAATATTGTCTCTGCGCTTCTTCAAAGGCATCAAACAGATGTTACCATGTTGGTTTTAGTACGACCATGCGCCAAACGGCGAATAGTAATGGTCGCGCCCATTCGAAAACACACCCGGCAAGCTTTCAAAGCCGATCATCAGACGAAACTTCTCGGATGGCTGGTACAGTATCTGGACATTCGGCAGGATTGTGCCGTAATCCGTCGTACCGCGATTACTGTTGGAGAACATAGTCCCCGGCTGGTGATACCATCCAAGTGCCACGTTGACATCGAGAGAATTCGAGACTTGATATCTCATTGAATTCATATAAAGGCCAATCGTCTGCCCGGTTCCACCGACAGACGAATAGACAACCGAGTAGCTGTGCTGCATGGAAAACCGACTCGGATCGAGAAGCGAAAACTTGCTCTCATATCGATTAGAGCCGATTGAAGTTGCAGAACTCGCGTCGACTGTCTTGTCGATGGCTGTCTCTGCCAGGGCGCAACTGTACATACTGATGAGCAGAGCGCATACTAAGGTGATATAAGCAGATTTCATGAGCGGTTCTATCTCCTGCAACTTATACGGATCAAGGAATGGTTTGTTCAGATTTTGTCAAGTTAAAACGATTTGCCCATAAGAGCTTCGAGCCGTTCGAGTTCGTCAGTCGAGTTGACACCGACGGTTTCACGGTAATCTTCCGCACAATATCCGGCAGTCGGCAGCCCCTGTTCAAGAAAAATCTGCATTACGTCGGTCAGATAGTACTCTCCCTGACTATTTTCATTATCGACACGGCTAAGAGCTTCAAAGAGCCGTTTTTTCTCAAAAACGAATATTCCGGTGTTGATCTCGGAGATTCGTCTCTCATCGTCGCTAGCGTCTTTGTGCTCGACGATCTTCAGAATCATGCCACCTGGATCTCTCACAATCCTTCCATATCCGGTCGGGTCGGGAAGCATGGCGGTCAGGACTGTCGCGACTGCGCCTCGCTTGCGGTGCTCTGCCAGCAGGTTCTTTACTGTTTCGGCCCTAAGCATCGGAACATCCCCGGCCAGTACAACAACATCGCCATCGAAATCTGAAAGCTGCTCTTCGGTCATCTGAACCGCGTGCCCTGTGCCAAGTTGCTGTTTCTGCTCGGCGAATGACACCCCAAAACGGCTGATCGCGTCGATGACACGCTCTGCCTGATGCCCGACGACTACAACAGTCTTGTCAATATCGAGCTCACGGAGTGTATCGAGCACGTGTTCGATAATCGGTTTGCCTGCAAGCAGATGGAGTACTTTCGGCAGGTCGGATTTCATACGCTTGCCCTTGCCGGCTGCAAGAACGACTGCGACCAGTGGATAAGGCTTACTTGACATTGGTTATTCTGTTGTTCTTATCGACCAAGACTATCCGCGGCCTGAATCCAGAGGCATTCTCTTGGGGGACAAGAGTATATGCAATGATAATTACTTCGTCGCCTTTCGATCCGAGCCGAGCTGCGGCACCGTTAAGACAAATCGTGCCGGAGTTTCTCTCACCTCTGATTGTGTATGTCTCTATTCTGCTGCCAGTGCTGAGATTAAGCACATGGACCTGCTCGTACTCAAACATGCCGCTGGCCTCCATCAGCTCCTCATCGATTGTGATAGAGCCCTCATATTCGAGGTTAGCCTCAGTGACAGTTGCGCGATGAATTTTCGCGCGGCACATGTTAATGTAGTTTTTGCTATCCATATATCTTCCGCCTATCCGAGTCGACTAAACTATAATATTATCAATAAGTCGGACTCCGTCAAGCCTCACAGCAACAGAAATTAGCACTTTTCCCGATACTCGTTTGATCGGATCGAGTGTTTCTGTGTCATTTATCGATATATAGTCGATCTCAGTTCCTTTGGTCTGCCGAATCTTTTTTCGAATGGCTGCGACTATCTTTCCGCAATCGGCTTCACCGGACCGGATCAGTTTCCTGGCCTCCTTCAACCCCTGAAAGATACACGCAGCCCGGTTCAATTGTTCCCCGTCGAAGTACCTGTTTCTCGACGACATCGCAAGGCCCGATTTTTCACGAACTGTTGGTGCCACAATAAGTTTCACTGGAATATTCAGGTCTTTCACCATTCTCCTCAACACCAGCGCCTGCTGGGCGTCCTTTTGCCCGAACAGAGCGACATCAGGTTGCACGATATTGAACAGCTTGGCGACGATCGTCGTAACTCCCCGAAAATGAGTCGGTCTCGATGCACCTTCGAGAATTGAGGTGATTTTCCCTGCTTCAACATAAGTAACATATCCATCCGGGTACATCTCAGCTTCATCCGGGAGAAACAAGTAATCGACATCGAGCTTACGAAGGCATCTCTTGTCTTCATCCAGCGATTGCGGGTACTTCGAGAGGTCTTCACTCTGACCGAATTGTGTTGGGTTTACGAATATGGAGACCACTACTATGTCGGCGAGCTTGTTGGCCTTGCGCACGAGAGAGAGGTGCCCTTCGTGCAGAGCGCCCATTGTCGGGACAAATGCTATCATTCTCCCGCGTCGCTTGGCATCCAGAACGGTCGACTGCATCTTAGCTGTTTTGCTTATGGTCTTCATATTCTTCTGATAGCTTTGGAAATCTCTGCGATCATAACCGGCCTGCCTGCTGCCGATTTCAGTAGGTTTCATCCTTCGAGGGGTAGCTTCCCGACCTGACATCAGACACGAACTTCTCACCTACCTCTTTTATTTTTCCGGCAAGGTCAAAGTACTTCCTGACGAATTTGGCTTCGAAGGTCTCATCAAGTCCCATGATGTCATTTATCACAAGTATTTGACCATCGACATCCGGTCCGGCGCCTATACCGATTGTGGGGATGCCGATGCGCCCGGTTATCTCAGCCGCAACATCCGGTTTCATAGCTTCGAGTACGACTGCAAAGCAGCCGGCATCCTCGATGGCTTCGGCTGATTCAAACAGGTAGTCTCTGGAGACGTTCTCCTTGCCCTGGACCCTGTAGCCGCCGAACTTGTGGATAGATTGCGGTGTCAGACCGATGTGTCCCATCACGGGAACTCCGACCTCAGCCAGACGCTTCAGAGTCGGTGCCATTTCTATGCCACCCTCAAGTTTCACGCCGTGTGCATCCGCTTCTTTCAGGTATCTTCCCGCATTGCCGACCGCCTCCGAGACAGATTGCTGATATGTCATGAAAGGCATATCGCCAATAACAATCGCCCGCTCGCTGCCTCGCACCACCGCCTCGGTATGAAAGAGACTCTGGTCGAGCGTGAGGGAGAGGGTGCTGGGCCTCCCATAGAAGACCATGTTCAGACTGTCGCCGACCAGCAACCCATCGACTCCGGCAGCATCAAGATATTTCGCGGTGAAGAAGTCGTACGCTGTCAGCCATACTTGTTTATCGCCTGAAGACTTTTTCTTAATGATATCGCGGATTGTGATTCTTTTCTTGCTCATATCGGTCACAGGAAAGACCTTCCGGGCGGGACGTAGTAATGAGTTCCTTTTATCGGCTTCGATATCTGAGTGAGCAAGTCTGCCAGATCTTCTTTGTTCTCGACGAAGTCGATCTCATCTGTCTTAACCACTAGTAGAGGTCCTTTGTCGTAGTTGAAGAAGTAGGAATTGTATGCTTCATTCAAATCGTGGAGATAGCCGATGTCGATATTCCTCTCGTATGAAACAGCCCGTTTCCGTATGCGAGTAACGAGGTTCTCTGTCGAGGCCTGCAAATAGATTACCAGATCGGGCTGTGGCAGTGTCCGTCCGAGCATCTCTGCAATCTTATCATAGAGAAACATCTCTTTCTCGTCGAGATTGATCTGGGCGAAGAGGCGATCTTTATCGAATGTGTAGTCGGTGACGATCCTCTGCATGAAAAGGTCGTGCGAGACGAGTTTTGTCTGTTGCTGATATCGTGAAACCAGGAAGAAGAGCTGCGTCTGTAGTGCGAATTTCGACCGGTTCTTGTAGAAATCTGCAAGAAACGGATTCTCCTCCGATTTCTCCAGGATGATGTGTGCTGTAAGGTGCTCGGCAAGAGTTCTTGCGAAGCTGGTCTTGCCGACTCCGATAGGCCCTTCGACTGCAATGTACCTGTGCTCAGTCACCAGTCACCTCGCTTAACTCAATCTTCTCCTCGACTCTGATCACTCGCTTCTCCCCCTCGATCTTCGTAAGGGCATCATGAACGCTGATGCCGCGTGACGGGATGCTCAAATCTGGTGCAATATCATACAGGGGCCTCAGAACAAACTCTCTGCTGAGCATTCGCGGATGGGGGATAGTCAGCCTGTATTCTTCGACGGCTTTCTTACCGTAGAGCAGGATGTCAATATCCATCTCCCGGGGGCCTTTGTGAACCGACTCACGACGGCCGAGATTCTTCTCAATCTCTTTGACTACTTCCAACAGTCTGTTGGGAAACAGCGACGTATTGATCTCGACAACCATGTTGTAGAAGTCTTCCTGGGCCTCATAGCCGACCGGCTCTGTCTGATAGACAGGGGAAATCCTGATGATGTCAATGCCATCGGTCGAATGGAGCATGTCTATGGCATCCCGCATATGAGCCATTCGATCCCCGATGTTCGAACCGAGACCAAGATACGCTGTCGTGCTTTTCATGGCGAACAATTAATGCACTCTGGCTGGAATGTCAAGGAGTTGTCATGGGCGGCGAATTTCCACCTCTATGTGATCGAGATTGCCCGGTATAGGCGGGATTTTCTTGCGGACTCTGATGACCACTGTCTCAACCTTGAACCGTGAGCGGATTGCCTCGGCCAGCCGCTCAGCAATTGTCTCGAGGAGCGAGAAATGCTCTTTCGACAGAATCTCTTCAACTGTCTGATACACAAGAGTATAGTTGACTGTGTCCATCAGCTTATCCGACTTCGAGGCTGGCTGAATGTCAAGATGAAGCTCGACATCAACCTCGAACCGTCTCCCGGTCTCCTTCTCCGCGGCGGAGACTCCGTGATAGCCGTAGAACATCATGTTGTGAAGTCTGATTACATCAGGCATCAGTACCGCCTTGCTTTGTGCGAAATCGTCTCTGATAGAATTTCGAATGTTCCATGATTCGCGTCACGGCAGAGTCTATGGTATCGGGACGAACAGCTACCGAAATTCGCATGAAACCTTCACCTTTCTCGCCGAAAGATATCCCCGGCAGGGTCACCACTCCCGTGCGCTTCAGCAGCATACGGCAGAAATTCAGGGAAAGCCGTCGCAACGGGAGCTTAATCCACAGAAACGGAGTTGCGTGTGAAGGCTGGATCTCCCACTTCAGCTCGCTGATACCATCCTCGAGTCTCTTGCGCTTTTCTCCCAGCGCGGTTGCCGATGCTTCGATTATGTCGTCGCAGCGATCCATTAGAGCGTTCGCAATCTGAAGATCAGCCCCGGATGGTCTGCTATTAAATGACTCGAACATTTTACGGAGTGGCGAGAGGAATTCCTTGCAGCCGACCGCGAATCCCAGCTTGAGCATGGGAAAGTCAAACATGAACGAGAATGTGAACAGCTCGATTGTCTTGAATTTTGCTTTTGGCAGCGAGATCATCGCCGGATGTGCGTGCCTCTCCCAGACATGCGTGTTATAGACTGCATCAGACAGAATGAGAAGATTGTTCTTCTGAGCAAATCTGAGGAGTTTTTCATAGAAGCTCTCGTCGGCCATGGTCGATGTTGGATTGTGCGGGTAGTTGATGAGCATCAATTTGCTGTCGTCCGACCCGGAAGATCGGAGCTTGTCGAGATTCGGCAGGAAGTCGGTGCGAGGCGTAAGCTCGTATGTCGTGACCTCAGCACCTGCCGCCAGTGCCGACGACCTGTAAAGCGAAAATGCAGGGTCAGGCAGGTAAACTCTCTGGCCAGGATCCACAAATGCCTGCAGTGCATAAAATGTCGCGGGAGTGTTGCCCGTTGTGAGCATTATTTCGGTCTTTGGGTCAAGCCTGACCTCGAACTTGGAGTGAATCCAGTCCGATATTTTTTCCTTCAGAGCCGTCTCGACAGCCTTGGCTTTCGCACCATCTATATGAACGGGAAGGTCGGATTGCGACAGAATATCATCCACGATAGGAAGTAGAGGCGGGGCGATCCCACCCAGGTCCACAACGCTGATATCTCTCGCAGCCAGCCTCCGCCTGATCCCATCAAACTCTGATCCGACCGACGTTGGAAGCTTCATGACCATCTCGGAAGGCTCTATCATTACTTTCTTGAGAGGCATTGAGTGCTATTCCTTCCTTCCTGATGTCTGTCTGACCGCAGGGTGGTCCGTTGATTCGCGCTTTTGCGAACGCTTGAGCAGAATGAGAGCTTCAACCTGCTGATCTGAGAGTGATCTTGCTCCTCCGATCGCCTCCGCGGCATGAAGGACTTTGGCGAAGTGCTCTGCAAGTTCAATCTTGTTG
Source organism: Candidatus Zixiibacteriota bacterium (assembly GCA_018820315.1). NCBI lineage: Bacteria > Pseudomonadati > Candidatus Zixiibacteriota > Candidatus Zixiibacteriota bacterium. The sequence goes on from JAHJOQ010000136.1 coordinate 13,727, forward strand.
TACGCCTCCTCCAGATCGCTGCCCGCAGCAACCAAGCCATGACTGCGGAGAAGAATCGTATCGTGATCTCGTGCAAGCCTCTCTATTGACGCGGCCAGTTCAGACGTCGAAGGCGCACCGTACTCCGCCAATGGGATTTCGCCGATCGACAGCAGGACCTCGGGGAGGATCGGCTGCACCAAATCCATACCCGCTACAGCATAAGCCGTGCAGTAGACCGGGTGGGCATGCACGACGGCTCTGATGTTATCTCGAACCGTATAGAAAGCTGTATGCATCTTGTACTCAGATGACGGATCATGTGATCCGGCGACGACCTTCCCACTCAAGTCGATTATTACGAGATCGTCGGGAGATAGACGTCCCTTAGCCTTGCCCGATGGAGTGATAAGCACCTTCCCGTCTGGAAGCCTGCATGAAATATTGCCATCAGCGGCTGCGATCAACCCTTGATCATACAATCTCCGGCCGATCTCCACCATTCTTTCCCTTAGTATGGCGTGAGAGGTCATGCGGACAATCAAACCGCCATGCACCTTTTTGTCAAGCTGTTTGCTCCAGTGCAGACGCGAGAATTGACTTGCCATGCCGCTGCTTTTGGACATTCTTCTTATACGATGAAAGGACTTATATCGTCAAGTAGATTGACAGTGTATGCCACTGCTGCACTGATCATCCTGACATTGGCCTGCAGTGACCCGATGATCGACAGCGACAGACCAAGGCAGGCAATTTCGTGGGATATCCCCGACGGATTCGAGCCGTCACACATAACTGTAGATAATGCCGGTGCTCGTTGGGGGCTGTTCATCTCGCGAAGGTACTCGGGCAAGGACAATCTGTGGGCAGTCAGGTCCGTGGATGGAGGTGAGTGGCGCGATCCTGTGCTGCTGATGAAAGCCTACTTATCTACTTCATTGAAGTTCGAGATTGAGGCTGACACAATCATTCTGACGTATTCTGAAATCGAGAACGGCTATTTCTACGATTACAACATACCGTTCGAAGACACTCTTCCGTTTCCGGACTCCGTGACTGTGAAGCTATCACTGGCGCATCTCAGGGCAGACAGGGATCGCGACAGAATTCCGGACAACATAGAACAAGAGCTTCTGCTTTCAAGCCGCCTGCCTGACAGTGATTTGGACGGCAAGACGGATGATATCGATTTTTCACCATTGGGAACGCCCCTGAGACACAAAGAAGACTACGAAGTCTACCGGGCGGCGTTGATTGAGCTGATGCATCTCAATGATCCCGAGAATCTGAACTCCTCACAGGATACAGCCTGGACAAGATACTATAGCATATACTACACTCATGAGCAAACCGTGGCCTTTGTAGCGCTTCCGGGCGAAACCGTAATGCCGGAATTGCTCAATCTGCCGATTATAACGATTCTGGCAAGATCGCCACTCTGTTTTACAGGCAGACGGCTCTATACATCATCAACAAGAGGGATCATTCCGCACTTGGTATTTTATAAACCAAAGATAGACGTGTTGGGCAGTGGAGCCAGCATGGATATAGAATACGTTGCTGGAAAGTACAAGAGAGAATCTGCAACAGTCCATCTGTCGAAAACAGCTGACAAGTGGGTGATAGATCAGGTCACTGTCGATGAATGAGTGCTGAACATGGCGCACTAATACATGCGCAGAGTCGATGATAATCTCGCTCTGTGTACAATGAATGAAGGAGATATTGTGCCGCTATTCAAGTTTTGTCCCAGATGTAGCAACCGGCTCGATATGAAGAGTGACGGCGAGATAGAGCGTCCTGCCTGCAATTCGTGCGGGTATGTCTACTATCATAATCCCGCTCCTGCCGCCGGAGCCCTTGTCTTCAATGAGGGACGGTTACTCATGGTCAAGCGCGGGCATGAACCGTACGTTGGCAAATGGACTATTCCTGCCGGTTTCATAGAATGGGGTGAGGCTCCTGAGGAAACTGCAGTCAGGGAGCTGAAGGAAGAGACCAATCTGGATGTGCGTCTGGATGGTCTGTTCCATGTCTATGCCGGCGACGATGATCCTCGCACCCGTGCGATCCTGATTCTCTACTTCGCTGATAATGTGGGTGGAATGCTCGAAGCGGGAGATGATGCAGCGGAAGCGAAGTGGTTTGCCATTGATCAGCTGCCGTCGAATGAAGAAATCGCTTTCGAGTCACACCGTCAGGCCATTGCCAAGCTGAAAGACGAATTCCCGGATCGATTTGTAAAATGAAACTGAAGAACCGACTGTTTCTTGTATTCTTCCCATTTGCATTTCTGCCCGTGGCGGTGATCTCGTTCATCGGACTTGAACTGGCCACCGACGGTGTGGACCGGCTGACATCTCCCGGAATAGAGAGAGCGCTAGCGAACGCCGGGTCACTTGTGGAGTTGACATACGCCGAGCTCGAGATGAGCATTCTGGCGCAGATGCAGAACCTTCCGAAGTCAGCGATTCCGGAGGACTATCTGAATGCCGGGCTCGATTTTGCAGTCGTATTCGAAGGGATTGACACAATGGTCGCAGGCCCTGACGACAGCGCGGGGATCAGGAGTGGTTTGATTTCACTTGTGAATGCGGATAGTGCGCGGTCTTCGGGACATCATGCCCTTGATGACAGACTTGTAATCTTCGGCGCGATTCGTGATGAGTCGAGAAGGGTCGTTTCCGGCTATCTACTTGATAAGAACCACCGGGAGCTTCTCGATGAACTCGGTTCGGACCTTCAGCGGTTCGATCAACTCAAGTTGTTGAAGTCTAGCGGAAAGAGATTCATGCAGCTCGTATGGTTGGGATCGAATTTCATTTATCTTCTGCTGATCCTGTTCGTGACGCGGGTGACCGCTCGCAGTCTCACAAAGCCGCTGTCGGAACTGGGGACTTTGGTCGAGAAAGTCGGCCCCGGAAGCTGGGATATCAAGATTGGTCGTATCAGGAATGATGAGATTGGAACACTTGCAGCTGGGTTTAGAAGAATGTCGACGAGGCTGTCCGAAACAACCAGCAAACTTGTGGAAGCTGAGAGAAATGCGGCGTGGCAGCAGACTGCGCGAGTCATCGCACACGGCATCAAGAACATCCTCGCGCCGATCAAGCTCGCTATGACAAGACTGTCGAATAGCGCTGATCAATCCGATAGCAACTTGCATTCTCCTATTGGGACAATCCGGGCTGAACTTGATCTTCTCGAAAAAACGGCGAAAGATTTTTCCACTTATGGCAGGCCAGTTGACCTGAAACGTGGCGAGGTTAATCTGAACATGACAATCCGTCAAGCTGTCAGGTTGTGCAGGCCTGAGGGTGAGTCTTCAGCCATGAATCTTCTATTGGACGAGAACCTGCCTCTTATCGTCGGTGACGAGGATATGTTGCGCGAGGCGATAATCAATCTCATTCGAAATGCTTACGAGGCAATCGACCGAAACGGATCAGTCACAGTCGAGACGACGCTTACCGATAACAGAGTGAGGATGACCGTGACAGATACAGCGAAAGGCATCGACCCAAAGTTGGGTCAGACTGTCTTTGAGCCGTACGTGACAAGCAAACCTACCGGCACCGGTCTCGGGTTGGCAATCGCGCGCAAAATCGTGGAGTCCTGCGGCGGTACAATCAGCTATGATACGGGCAGTCACGGTACGACGTTCAGGGTAACCTTCAAGGTGGCACATGAAAGCTGACAGGACTGACATATTCTTCGTGGATGACGACGATCTTTTTCGAGAAGAGCTCATGCACGTATTTGATCGTGAGGGCTATCGCGCCGAAGCATTCGACAGCCTGACTTCCTGCCGTCAGACACTTAAGGATCATGCTCCTTTGGTGATATTGCTTGATATTCAATTGCCTGACGGCAACGGCGTAGAATTCCTGCGGGAAGTCGTATCGCGCGAGGATCATCCGGAAGTTGTCATGGTGTCGGGAGCAGCGTCACTTCAGGAAGCTGCCGATTCGGTCAAACACGGGGCGGCCGATTTTCTGGAGAAGCCGTTCGAACCGCATCGATTGCTGTCGGTTCTGAAGAGTTGTCTGAGGATTGCCACGCTCAAGAATGCCAATAGAAGACTGATTGAAAGCCATCTTGCCGAATACGAGATAATCGGTGAGTCGCCGGTAGTCCAGCGGCTTGAAGAGCAGATCAAACAAATCGCCGATACCGATGCACGCGTCCTTATCATGGGGGAAAGCGGGACAGGCAAGGAGCTCGTTGCCGGTCAGATTCATTACAGAAGCGGACGTTCCCAAGGCGCATACGTAAAAGTGAATTGCTCCGCTCTGCCATCTGAGCTTGTCGAAAGCGAGTTGTTTGGGCATGAGAAAGGCGCGTTTACCGGCGCTCTCAGATCCCGAGAAGGGAAATTCAGTCTCGCAAATGGAGGGACATTGCTTCTCGATGAGATCGGCGACATGCCACTCGAATTACAGCCGAAACTGTTGCGGGCAATCGAGACATCCGAGATTGAGCCGGTCGGTGGTTCCTCGGTCACAAACGTCGATGTCCGGCTAATAAGCTCGACCAATCACGATATAGAGAAGCTCGCATCTGAAGGGAAGTTCCGCTCCGACTTGCTTTATCGAATCAATGCGGTTCCGATTAAGATACATCCTCTCCGCGAACATTCCGATGATATCCCACTGCTCTTGGATCACTTTCTCGACATGCTTCATGTCAAGAATCCACATGTTCAGAAGCAATTCGATAGCGAGGCGGTGTCATCGATGGTGGCATACGGCTGGCCTGGCAATGTGCGTGAGTTGAAGAATGTCGTTGAGCGACTCTTCTTCACAACTCCTGAAGACCTGATCACACGAGAGGATGTGAGTCTGTGCATCGGTGAGGGAGCGGATGATTCCAGCGTGATCGAGTCCGCCGCGTCGGGCGGAAATCGGCTGTCATCTGCTGTTAATCATTTCGAGAGGAGTTTCCTGAAGACGGAGCTGAAGAAGAGTGACGGTAATATCACTCAACTTGCCGAGCAGCTTCAGATGGATCGAGGAAACCTTTATCGCAAACTCAAATGGCTCGGCCTGTTGTCAGAATGACAACAGCGGCTGTGCAGGAGTTGTCAGATTAACAACAAGATCGAAACCCACCCGATTGGAGATATTTGTAACATGTTATCCAACAAGAGATATAGGGCGACATGGTCCGATGGCATGCTTTGTGCAATCACTTCCGGTGAAACAGGTATTAACTGGAGAAAGGACCGTGAAATGGACAGATCATCAGGACATAGCGGGTTGCTGTTGGCGATTGCATTATCGGCACTCGCGATCGTTGCTCTGCTTCTTTCCAATATGGCTCGTGCAGCCGGGAATGAACCGATAGAGACGTATACACTGACATTTGAAGCCGATGGGGATCAGGGCACTGTCATTATTGAGGATGCAGAGAGTGCTACTCAGCATCATTTCGATCTCGATGATGTCAAGGTATCGACCGGGACTCTGACAATCGTTGACGATCTTGTTGTCACGCCCGACGGGATTGTCTCTAATGGTCAACTCTATTCCATCGCAAATCTCCGGGTTGAGGAGATGTATCAGGATGGGGATATCGTCAGCGTAGTTCTCAAGAATCGCATGAGTAGCACGGCAGCGAGGGGTCGCCGAAATCCAAAGAACTGGGTGACTGTCGCCGAGGAGCTTGAAGTGGGTCAGGATGACTTCGTGCGTGGTGACGCGATATGTTTCGGGGCGTCTG
>JAHJOQ010000137.1 GCA_018820315.1 Candidatus Zixiibacteriota bacterium
GGAATTTCATGATGCTACGCATAATTGCTATGCGTACAAAGTCGGGTTTGGCCACGAACCCGTATTTAGAAGTTCGGATAACGGCGAACCGTCAGGCACTGCAGGCAGGTCGATCCTCGAGGCACTTGACAAGTATGATCTGATCGATACGACTATAGTCGTCACCCGATATTATGGCGGAATCAAGCTCGGTACGGGCGGGTTGAGTCGCGCCTACCGTGATACTGCACTGGCTGTGATCGAATGCGCCGGCATCATGTCCAGGTACATCACGAAACGGCTGAAGTTTGTCTTCGAACATCAATTCACGAATGTTGTTTTGCGAACACTCTCTTCAGATGTATGCAGCATTGTCGAGAGCCAGTTTACGGATGTCGGCACGGTGATTTGCGATATCCGCGAACTTTCGGTAGACCAAATTAGGCAGACGCTCATTTCGGCCACGAATGCTCGGATAGAGATTCAGGAACTCGCCTGAGTTACTTGACAAATCGCTGATTCTCCATATATTGAATGAGAACTTACCTATAGCGTTAAGAGACGTTTGATACAGGCCGAATTATATAGAACAAGAACTCTCAGATAGCATCTGGCCGACAATTATAGGAGAAGTAAAGATGAACATCCATGCAGACGCACGCACCATCAGACAATCCGTTTATTTGGCTCTAGTGCCAATCTTAATCATGATTCTCGGCAGCTCTTCCGCATGGGCTCAGGATGCCGGCATTCCAGATACGTGCCGATATGAGCCTGCAGCCAGTCTCTGGCAGGTCGAGACGGAAGCTGACACGGTTTTCTCGGTCGAGTTGTGGGCATGGACCGATGCCGCAGTTATGAAAGGCGCTTCCCTCGGCTTCAGAGTCTCAACCAGCACGGGCGGAGGAACCGGTCACGACGACTCACTTCTCATTGTCGATACTTTCATAGTCAATCCGGAGTTAGCATCGATACCATTCACGGCCTACCTGCGAAGCCTTCTTGACACATCTTTGGACCCGGGTGCTGCGGATTGGGGATATAATGGCTACGCTGTCGGTTTCCTCGGCACTGAAAATCCGATTTTCCCGGCGGGAACGCCAACCAAGCTGGGCGACCTTTATCTGAAACTGCTCGATCTTTCTTCGTTGCCCGATTCATTCGATATTGAGGTAGATTCATCATACTTCCCGCCCGCGGGACCGTTCAAATTCTCGCCTGCCGAGGCAACAGGTTATCCTCCTCGGTTCGTGAAGGCGGTTATCAGCGTCGTTCAGGGAATCTGTATCGATTCGGACGGCGACGGATTCGGCGATCCGGGTCACCCTGAGAACAATTGTCCGGATGACAATTGCCCGAGTGTTTACAACCCTGAACAGGAAGATTCGGATGACGATGGAGTTGGCGACTCCTGCGATATCTGCCCGTTCCATGTCGCCGATGACTGCTGCAGTCCGACAACGGGCAATCTTCCCCCGTCGGTGAGTTCGCTGACGGAGATTTCGGCAACTCCGGGAGCTGGACCGTTCGTATACGTCGCGACGGCTACAGATCCCAACTGTGACGGCACAGAACTCAATCTAAGTTATGAGAATATTCCGTCATGGTGCATGGTCGCAGGCGATTCAATCAGCGGACTCGCTGAATGCGATTATGTCGACACTTCCTTCACAGTCATAGCATCAGATGGAGAGCTTGATGACACGATTGTGGTGAGCCTTCTGATCGACCTGTCGAATCAGCCACCTGAGATCACCGATCCGGCTGATCTGCGAATCGTGCAGAATCAGACCCTGTTTGTATTCTATCCGACAATCGTCGACCCCGATGATCCGGTGCATACAATCTCCTATCCGGAATTCCCGCACTGGTGCGAAGTTCGCAATGATTCGGTGATCGGCATCGCTCCCGATACGATGTTTGTGGAACCGCTGACAGTCATAGTTGAAGACTACTGCAATGCTGACACTTTGACCTTCTCGGTTTCCATTTATGTTTGCGGCGATGTTGATTCCAGTGGCAGTGTTGATATCGACGACGTCGTTTTCCTCATAAGCTACATTTTCGCGGGTGGACCTGCGCCGGAGCCCATCGAATCCGGTGATGCTGATTGTTCGGGAGGAATCGACATCGATGATGCGGTATATTTGATCACGTATATATTCTCTGGCGGCACTCCGCCATGCGATACGAATGGCGATCAGATACCTGATTGCTAACATCTGAAGAGTTCGTAAAACTGACGAAACTGAGATGGCTCGCGTTATGCACCGCACTGATCACGGCTGCTTTAGTCAGTGCGGAGATGGCAGATGCCGGCAGGAAGATCCACTCGGATGCCGCCGCAATTGTCACGAAGTCACTTGATTCGTTGCAGCAACACGCCGAGGACAAATCCCCTGCGTCCGGAGAGGAGATAGATTGGAAATGTTTATCCTCCGGTGGTACGCAAAGCTCTGATGGGTCCTTTGTGATCAATGGTACCTTCGGCCAGCTTGCGGTGGGAACATCGTCCGATGGCACATCCGACACTCGTCATGGTTATTGGCAGAATTTCGCGTACAAATGGGAGTGCGGTGATGTCAACATGAGCGGAGACATCGACATCGGAGTCATTTGCGGCTCCAAAATCGATGCCATCTTCAGCAAGACCCCTGAGGACTCTGAAAGCGCCCTCGGTCTGACCCGTGAGAGCGTACCCACATGCAAGATTATACCAGCTCACGAGACTGTGGGGATTAATGTCAATTGCACTGGCGGTGTGCTGCACGAAGAGGCTGTAATCCTGATTACGGTATGCTTCAGCAGCCTTCTGTTGGTGTTCGCCATAGGTCAGTTCGTTCTCCTGAGCGATCACCGCGCTCGATGCAAGTACCAGTAGAAGTGTCACCAATGCTGCGAATCTCATTTGGACTCCGGAGTCAGATTAGCATTCACTATGACGGATTCGGCTCACAATCATCAAGAAAACGGCAATCCGTCGTCCTGTCTCTATAACTGCAAGCAATATTGATTGTTTTAGCGGCTGTGTCAAGTGGGTGTTGTTGCGAAATTGTTGCGAAATCAAAGCGAGTATTGAAGCCACGCTCTGCGCTACGCCCGATCGCGAAAATGACAAAACGGCATGAAGCGCCGATGATTTGTGAGCTTGGTTCAGGAAATCCGCGGATTTCGAGAAGCTGGCAGACCATACTTCTCGGCGAATTCCACCAATAGTCACTTCATCATTATATAGGGACATATCCCATTCGCGATTCTGTCAATGAGCAATCCTCCTCTGAGTCAGACTCAAGGTGTACTTACCACTTGAGTTTCTGAACAGTTTAGCTATATTTGCATGTTATTCCGGAAGCTTGGAGGAAAATGTAGTTTTGCAGAAAGGGATGAAATGTTCGAGAACAAAGTTAAAGCGATAAGCGTCAAGCCCAGGAAATCTGTGTCACAACTACTTGCCGACATGTCGAGAACCGGATTCCAGGGCAAGAGCCTTGCAAGAACGGTTGAAGTAATAGAGAAGATGGTCAAGGACAAGAAAACATCGATAATGCTCGGCTACGCTGGATCGCTTTCGACAACAGGCCAGTGGAAAATCATCAATTGGTTTCTCGAGCAGGGCTTTGTCGATATTCTTGTCTCTACCGGTGCGAACATCTCCGAGGACATTGTTGAAGCAATGGGATTGTCCTACTATCAGGGACATCACGTTACCGATAATGTGAAGGCATTCAAGGAAGGCTATAACAGATATTACGACGTGTTCGGCAAAGAGAAGGACTACATGAAAATGACCACTCTGATAGCCGATTTCATGGTGACGCTCGATGAAGCTCATGGATACTCGTCGCGTGAATTCCTGAATCTGTTCGGAAAGTGGCTCCTGAAGAAGAAGGTCAACAGCATAGTGGCTACAGCCGCAAAAATGAAGGTGCCGGTATTCAGTCCGGCAATAATCGACAGCCCGTATGGTGATGCCGCCCTCGTCGCGAAGAGTCAGAAGTTCAGCCTTATTCTTGACGGAGTCAAAGACTACACAGAATTTATGGAACTTGCACAGCAGGTTAATGATACAGCTGTAATCTATATAGGTGGTGGCGTACCGAAAGACTTCATCCAGCTATTCGCCGTGACCTCAGATCTTCTGTACACAGACAGGAAAGTGCCGGGGCGTAAAGGCGGCGTCCAGCGTCCGGGCGACAGCGATGAGACATATTACCCACACAGATATGCAGTCCAGATCACGACTGACTCGCCTCAATGGGGGGGTCTGTCCGGATGCACCTTCGAAGAAGCAGTCACATGGGGTAAGGAACGGCTGGATGGTGAATTCGTTCAGTGTTACTGCGATGCGACAATCGCTCTGCCGATAATATCCCATGCATTGGCTGAAAGGGTCAAGTCGAAGCGCAAAGGCAATCGACTTGCCGACCGGTTCGCCTAACATCTACTCCTCGGCTCCGTTTAGTGATCGCAGGGGCTGTGCTCCTGCGTTTCTTCTTGGATGCTCAGAGGTACAGCCTCTGAGCGCACATCCATAGTAACAGAGAGATTGCCACGTCGCTTTGCTCCTCGCGATGACGGATTCTATGCCTCACAGGACTTTTTCAACAAGCCCCTCCGCGGCTGTGATACCGCTTGCCGCTTTTCAAACGCTCACTGAACATGCGAGATAGTTCCGGATATCTACAGCCCCTTTGAGGTAGGCGACAATCTCCCGCCAATAATCCACAAGTTTTGGCTTTCTTTCGTGTCAATGGTGTGGTAATGTCTATACAAATGGTGACTCACGAAAATCTGGACGAGCGCGAACTTGTCCAACGGGCAGCCACAGGCGATAGATCCGCATTCAAGGCAATCGTAGACTGTTTCGGAGCCAGGGTTATCAACCTCGCAAACAGGATCACCCGCAACAAAATGGATGCGGAAGACATTGCGCAGGATGTTTTTGTCGAGGTTTACCGCAATGTCGGCAATTTTCGAGGAGATTCTTCACTGTCGACATGGATACTCCGCATAGCACACAATCGATCGCTCAACTACCTTCGCGACAAGAGACCATCGAACACGGTATCTCTCGACACCGCCAAAGGGCAAGATGATCTCCCCCTGCTGAATGGGCTTCCGGGGAAGGAGTCTGATATTCCTGACCGCGCGCTGGAGATTGAGCGGAATCGGTCAATTCTTTACGATGCGATAGCCGAGCTTCCGGAAAAGATTGCTAAGCCGTTCACACTACACAAGCTGGATGGCATGGCATACGACGAGATTGCACGTTTCCTCGGAATATCGCTGTCGGCGGTCGAATCACGGATTCACAGGGCGAAGATTCGTCTCCAGAAGGACCTTGCAAAGAGATTAAAGAGATGAAAAAAGCCGCAAGTTACTCAGGAAATGTGTGTCTATAGCATAGATGGAGGTTGAATGTGACAAACTGTAAGCTCATAGAAAGAAATCTGATCGACTTTCTGGACGGGAATTTGAGTCCGGAATTGATGAAGCAGATGTCCGAGCATATCGAATCCTGCCCGGCCTGCCGAGAGCTTGCGCAGAGCTTCGCTTCTGTCTGGAAAAGCGCCGATCAGCCCGATGAGATTGAACTTCCTTCCAGATTCTGGGCGTCGATTCAGTCGGATATTGATGAGATCGATTCGAGGCGGGAGAGTAAGTCAATTTTCGGGAGAATCATTCCTATTTTGCAGCCGATCGCAGCCGCCGCGGCGGTGGTTGTCGTCGTTCTTCTCGGGAACAGCTTTGGAAAGGTTCCTGCTACGGTTTCACAGAGCACTTCAGAAGCTGTTGGCCTTTGGGACGAATATGAACTTGATGCTTTTGATCAATTTCCGAGCGGGTCGATGGTTGATCTCTATTTCAACACGGATATAGGCGTGGGGGATCAGTCATGAAGCGAAAACTTATCATATATGCGCTTGCGCTGCTGACGATCTTCAATATCGCGACCCTTGCCACTTTCGGATATCATCGGTGGTCGCTGGAGCGTGATATGCAGAGATTTGCACCCGATGATCCCGGACTAAGTCATATTGAAGAACTGGGACTCGACTCGAATCAAATCTCAGCCATGAAAGAGGCGCGCGAGCGGTTCCGTGAGGAATCCGAGACTGTTAATTCCGAACTCTTTGAGCTGCAAAATACTATGTTCGATTTGATGCACTCTGATTCTCCGGACACATCTGCAGTATTGGCTCTTGTGGACAGCATAAGTGCAGTGCAGAGTGTTCTTCACAAAATTGCGATCCGACATATGCTCAATGAAGGCAATATACTGACCCCTGAGCAACGTGAACAGCTCTTTAATAGATTTAAGAATCAATTGGGCAAGCGCTGGGAGAAACGGCGCGGAATGAACCGAGGCAAAGGGATGCACCGACCGCCGTTTGGTATGAATATGCCGGGAGGATTCGGACTTCCGGGTGGGCAATTCGCAGAGCCGTGTGCAAATCCGAAACATTTTTTCGAAAGCAAACCGCCTGTCTGTCCCGATGGGCGCGAAAATAGAAAGTACGATAGGACTGACGTCACCAATCAAAGTACTTATTCGAATGAAACAACTGACAATCCACCGAACAGTGGATCTGTCGAAGGAGGTATGTGAGATGAAGACGAGAAACATGATTGTGTTGATCGTAGCGGCGCTGTTTATCTTTGGTAGTGTGACGGCGTACGCACAGAAAGGCATGGGCTCAGGACATGGTAAGGGCGATCATGGGCAGGGCGGATTCGGACCCGGCATGCAGGATGAACTCGCACTGACACCCGATCAGACCAAGCAGATTCAGAGCATGCATGTCGAAATGAAGAAGAAGCTGATCCCGATCGAGGCTGATCTGGAGCTGGCGCAGCTGGAGCTTCACGAACTGATCAGGAGCGGAGCTAACAAGACTGCAATCGACACCAAGATTGATGCCTTGGCTGCTATCAAGGCCAGTATTCAGAGAATCAAAATCGGTCAGATGGTACAGTTCCGTAATATGCTGACTGAAGAACAGAAAGCTAAGTTCGATTCCAGGCCGATGCACCGTGGAGGCAAAGGCGGAATGCGTGATGGCCGCGGATCAGGTCGCGAGATGGGCAATGGAGATTGCCGGTTCTTCGGAGATGATGGACGGAGATCGGGCAACTGCATCTGGCTGGGTGATGACGATAACTAATGTTTCCCTTGGAAGGGTAAAAGAGGTCGGAGTTCAATAGGACTCCGGCCTTTTTCGTTGGGTTGAAAAGCTTAGGTTGATGCCTTGAGCGATACACTTAGCGCAGAGATTGGTTTCGACAGCTCTCTCACCAGCCCGGAAAAGGATCGTCCGAAATGGGGAAATCAGCGCTTGACATCTTGCACGACTTTGCTATATCGTGTTCTTGAGTCTCAATGACGCGCCCAGAGAAGGCAAGATGAATGACCAAATGGCTGACGATCAAGGAAGCAGCGGAACATCTAATATTGGGCTGTTCGGCCCCCTACAAGATGATTCGCGAAAGCCGCAGTCCGGTCGATGGATTGCAGGCTGGTTTATACAGTCTTCAAAGGAGGAGATGACAAATGAAAGAACTCGGCTGGAAGGAAGCAATAGTCAAAGCGCTCGAGAAAAAGAACGAGCCGATGCATTATACAGACATAGCTCAGGTTATCGCAGACGAGGGCTTGAAAAGGAAATTTGGAGCAACTCCCGCGGCTTCGGTTGCTTCAACTATTTCCTTGTCCCTGAATAACGACGGCGATAAGACGCCTTTCGTCAAAGTCAGTCGGGCGTATATGCACTCAAAACGCCGGTGAAAACACCAGCGGGCGGGACAACCGCACCGGAGGAAGAAAAAGGAGACACTGGATTCGTCAATGCATTCGGAATGTATTGGAAAAGAGCTAACGTGCTTTGGAACAAGACACCGAAGCTTCTAGGGCAACAACAACCCGTCAGCGATCCAGTGGACTTCTGCCAGCAGAAAGGCGTCTATCTTCTGCATGATGGCAACAAAGTGGTATATGTAGGCAGGACCACAGACCAGTCGCTGGGGCTTCGTTTGAAGCAGCATATCTCTGACCGCCTCAATGGGCGCTGGGATCGCTCTTCCTGGTTCGGGATATTTGGGGTTTTGGATGACGGAACTCTTTCGACAAATGCTGCCGAGACCTTCAATATTGAAAACTTGATAGCCACGATGGAAGCCTTACTAATCGAGGGACTTGAGCCGCCACAAAACCGCAAGCGCGGCGATGACTTCAGTGCGGTGGAGTTCCTTCAGGTAGGGGACCCGGAAATCCGAAAGAACCAAACGCTGGATCTTATTGAAGAGCTAAAAAAGAGAGTGTGATGCCAAGACAAGGAGCACCCGTTGACACCGGATAGGGAGTCGTCAGAATATTCTCGCTTTTGCGAGCGTCTGCCCTTCGCTGCGCTCATGCGGGTAGTGATCCTGAGCCATATAGTCACATAAAACAAAGGGCTGCAAAAATGCAGCCCTTGCTTCTTCATATCGTCAGTCCGATCACCCGACAAACAGACCATTTATGAGCGAATCGCGTTGAGCTGTCCTGTCGTCGATCAACCTCGATAACATCATGGGATAAGTGACGGCATTAATCAATGACTGCGAGACCCTTGTCTGCTCACGCCTTCTGCTTCCAGACTCGGTATCGAACTCATAACTGAAATCCCAACCGAGCAGCATCACGCGCGCCCCCATGCCGTTGAGTTTCTTGACCAGCGAAACGTAGTCACCATCACACGCAACAAGTACGACAACATCAAACTGCCGATGATAGGCGAGATCGAGCGACTCCACAGATAGCAAAACGTCGACGCCCTTTTCCACCGGCCGTGGATAGTTGGTCTCGTCGAGCGGCAGATAGTGAGTCAGGATTCCTGTCTTAATCAATACATCGTCGAAGATACGCTCTTTTTCGAGTTGATCTGTGGCGGAAGCCGTCTGTGCCGATAATCTGCCACGGAAATAGTGGGCCTCAATAATGTGGCAATACTGTTCTTCGACATCCTCTAATTCTGCTACTTTCGCGCGAACAAATGCGTGAATACCGTCAAATGATAATCTTGCTTTCCTTCGATGCCCGAACTTATAGAAGTTGCTTACTTTGAAGAAATAACTACCGTCATAGAATATCCCGATGCGTATAAGTTTGCCCGTTCTGCGTTCAGCCATTGAGCCTCCTCTCGGTTTGAAGTTTCTTGAGTTCTAACTCTTCGTCGTTGTGATTGTATCTCGAATAATGACAAATGTCCAGTGTATTCGATCAAGTTCTCCGATCAGATATATGCAATCGCGTCCATTTCAATAGCCGCACCCTTCGGAAGACGGCTCACTTCTACAGTGGCTCGTGCCGGTGGGTCAGTCGTGAAGAAACCGGCATACGCCTGATTGAATTCCTCGAAATTATCCATGTCGGTCAGGAATACGGTAATTTTGACCACTCTGTCGAGGCTGGAGTCGGCGGCATCGAGAACCTCCCGAAGATTCACGAGTATTCGCTCTGTCTGCTCTCGCACCGTACCATTGAGCAGTTTTCCCGTCGCCGGGTCTATCGCTATTTGTCCGGAGCAGAATACCAGTCGACCCGAGTCGATCACAACTGCCTGTGAGTACGCTCCAATTGCAGCCGGCGCATGCTCAGTCGACACGATCCTTTTAGCCATACGTCACTCCTTTCAGAGCTTCAAAGATACTCTGAGCAAAGGCTCGTGTCAAACTGCAGTTTTGGATTGACCGGAACTTCTGACCGATTCTGCCGGGAATATGGTCGTTGGAGGCCTCAGTTTCGCCGAGCACGGGATATATCATTTTTTCGACATGTAGTTATCGGGACCCATTAGTACGGTGAATTCTCGGAGGAATCTCTCGTCGTACGCCGCGCCCTTGTTGTACATCTCTTTCAAAGCCGGGTAGCTACCCATCGCATTTTGATAGACCCTCCTTGTAGTAAGGGCATCAAATACATCACAGATGGCCACAATCTTGCCAAAATCGTGAATTTCATGACCTGCAACGCCGTACGGATAGCCGGAGCCATCGATTCTCTCATGATGCTGGAGTACGGGGTAATATGCGGTTTCCGGTATAATATCCGACTCCTTCAGAATCTCCTGACCCCACCTCGGGTGTTTCCTGATGATCTCGATTTCGGCATTATTAAGCGACGACTTCTTCTTTAGTATTCTCTCAGAGATTCTTGACTTCCCGACATCGTGAAGTAGAGCACCCTGGCCAAGTGTCTTTAGTTCATCGCTGTTCGTAATCCCGAGTTGATTCGCAAGGGCAATGGCAAAAGTGCAGACATTGACCGAATGGGTGTAAGTGTAATAGTCGAATGATGTGATCCTCATCAGATTCAAGAAAGCCTCCCGCCCGCTTAGAACATAGGAGACCTGCGTTGACACCAGTGATTGGGATCGGTGTATGTTTTCGCCGAGGTTGGGATTGGCCAGCACATCCTTGACCAATGCCTTGGATGCGTCATATACGATCGCCGCTTTCTTCTCCTCTTCTATGAGAGGATCCTGCACTATTCTACTCAGGTTCGTTTCGATATATCTCTGATATTCCCCTTTGGCAGTTACGGGCACAAAGAGCTGCATGACGTTATTTCCCATAAGCTTCTGCCTGGTTCTTTCGGTAAACGGCAGTAACTTTGATCGATAGAGCACCATATCGCGGCCGAGCCGTATGAAGAGATCGAAATCGAGAATGGTATCGATCATCAACGACTCGAGATATATGGGCAGAAATGGGTTAACCCCGCTTACAGCCGGTTTTTTCGTGCTGAGCGCCATTTGTAAGGATTATCGGTATCAAGACGAAACGCATTATGCCACAAAGCAGGAAATCCTGCCGGGAGGCAGGATTTCTACGCAAAGCGGGTAAGTCAAGCCACTACTATGTGTAGTTTTTGATCATGAGAAGTACGCTTTGTAGTGAGGAAGAAATGTTTGTGAGGGTTTTACTATATCTTTTCAATAGTTCGGAATATTGCCATCTCATCGAAAAGGCTTTCGGAGGGAAGTCAAAGATATCAAGAAGGGTGCTCTTGTAAGTCTCATCGAGATATCTCACAACATAATACACATAGTCTCCGACATCCTCTCCTTCGACTTCTCCGCAGGAAAGCTTGTCGCGGAATCCTTCGACCTTCTCAAGAACCACAGTCCCTAAGCACCAGGGTGTCATTATTACACCGAGGTTGTTGGCATCGGTGTAGAACGAACGGACTGTCTTCAGCAGAATCTTATGAATCAGCATCTGGGAGCGGTAGAATGAGACCGTTTCAAGATTAGCCGGGTCGGTGTCGGCCAGCTTTGACTCATATTCCCGGTACCTGGCTTCTGACCGTTTCCAGAGTTCCTCAAGAAAGGAGTAATATTCTTCGATGTAGACTTTGACGTTCTCGCTGAGCGTCATTATATAGAACCCTTCGTGATCACGCTTGATCTTCGGTTCCGTGAATCCTTCGAGTCTTTCTGTCGGGAAGCCTCTCTTCAATTTGCCTGCTAACATGGTGCCGCCTCCTCGCGATTGCTGATGCATTCCGGGTATCTCTTAAGCAATGGATGTGCCGTCTGACAGAGCCAGCTTTGGCCACCACCATTTGAGCCTTCCAACCGATCTTACCCTGTGCTGATATTCAGGTTAGCCTCCATGTTCAAGGTCTGAACACTTGCTGACATCGGGGATAAGTGCGCACAATTCTGCTCAATATTGCCTGCAGGTGTGAACGAGACTGCAGCTTTTTTGCTCGCAAGGTTTGACTTGAGGGGCAAAGCCGTATATATAGACATCATGGCTAGAGCGCTTGCGATAGATTATGGGAGAAGAAGAATCGGCCTTGCGTATTCAGATCCGGATCAAATAATAATCTCTCATCGTGAGACAATTCTGATAACCGGTATGAACGATGCGGTCAGGAAATTGTCTCAATATATTGAGCAGCATGAAATCGGCGAAGTTGTGATCGGTTTCCCGTTCAGGGAGGATGGCAGCGCAGGCGAGTTGGGCGCTGAGATCGAATACTTGAAATCGGCTCTGTCGAAGAAACTGCCGGGACTGACGATTGAATTTGCAGATGAGCGGTATACATCGTATTTGGGCGCCAAAATTGTTCATCTGAGTGGAAAGAAAATAGGCGACGATAAGGGCAGAGTAGATGCGGCGGCGGCCGGTATTATACTTGAAGACTTCATGAATCGAGACCGAGGCGAGCGTTAGCATGCAGAACATCTCTGTGGGTGACATTATATCCTGGGCTCTGTTTTCAATTCTAATACTGATTTCCACGATTTGCTTCATTCCGCTGAAGATTCTCTCATATCCGGTCAGATGGATTCGAAGGAGTATTGCATGAAATCCATCAGAGTGATCCTCGTGGTTTTGCTGATAATCGCAATCCTATCAGCCGCCTATATTGTCATATGGTTCGCTACTCACCCGTTATCCGGGTCAGAATCCGCCAGCCTGTTCATTCATCCCGGCGATACAGGGACTCAAGTCGCGAAGTGCGCGGACAGCCTTGGACTGGTTTCCTCCGTCAGAAGTCTCAGGATTCTCAGTATCCTGACAGGCTTGGACAAGAAGCTGCGAGTCGGCCGGTACGATTTCACGCCGGATCACTCACGCCTTGATATCTACAGGATGCTCAGAGATGGGAAGGCGGTTTCGATTAAGGTGACGATCCCGGAAGGACTGACGCTGAAGCGGATTCTCTCAATCCTCGCCGATTCCACTCACAGCAGTCACGATGAGTTCCGCAGGCTTGCGGCGGACACTGCATTTATTGAGACACTTGGATTTCATACTGAATCACTCGAGGGCTATCTCTTCCCCGAAACCTATCTGATACCCTGGGGCGCTCCTCCGCCGTACACTGTCAAGGCAGTTACCGACAACCTAAACAACTTTCTGGTCGACTCGCTCAAGAATCGAATGCGGGAGATCCATTTCAGTTTGCATGAGACTTTGACGCTGGCATCGTTGATCGAGTCTGAAGCGCGCGATGGCGAGGAACGTGAGCTTATATCCTCCGTCTACCATAACAGACTCAGACAAGGAATGCTGCTGCAATGCGACCCGACTGTGATCTATGCGCTGGGTGGATTAGACAGAGCTCTACTCCTCACGGATCTGGAAATCGACTCGCCTTACAATACATATAAGTACTCCGGACTGCCTCCGGGTCCTATCTGCTCTCCGGGGTCAGCATCGCTTTTGGCCGCTCTTTATCCGGCTGAAACGAGGTTTCTATTCTTCGTTGCCGACGGTTCAGGCAAGCACATCTTCTCGGAAACACTGCAACAACATAATACAGCAAGAAGCAGAGTTAAAGCAAATCGATGATGTCGCGCCTTCCCGGCTCTCCTGCTGCGAGCGACCGAGCACTCTGAACAGAACATCAAATTCGCGTCCTGAAGTTCGATCTCCGATCCTCCATCGACACTCGAGTCATAAAACTCGCCGGAGATACCTAACAAGCTGATCCACTTGTGCCGATTAAAAGAGTACTTAAATTAAGTTTTTTTGTTGACTAAGAATTGATAACAAACAAAATTTGCAGTAGCTAGAAAAAAGGAACCCCTTAAACCAGGAGTATCGTAATGCCCGTGAAGAAGAAGGCTACGAAAAAGAAAGCTACTAAGAAGAAAGTAGCGAAGAAGGCTACGAAGAAGAAAGTTGCGAAGAAGGCTACGAAGAAGAAAGCTACCAAGAAAAAAGCAACTAAGAAGAAAGCAACTAAGAAAAAAGCTACCAAGAAGAAAGCCACGAAGAAAAAAGCTACCAAGAAGAAATAACTTAGTTGCTATGTTCTGTCGCGGCTTTGCGACAACGACTGACGGGCGGCTCTGCCGCCCGTTTTTTGTTGCAGATTGAGCAATTCCTCAGTAAATTCAGCCAGGTCATTAGCTGATCCAAATCCATGATTAGGCCCAATCCAGGCCACGCCCAGATTCGCGCTTGGTTGCAAGAGATTCAGAAATGGCATACAATTCCGGACATAAGAGAGGGGATACGACAATGGCTAAGCTCTCCTGTTTGCTGCTGCTATTGCTGTTACTTGCCTCGGTCTCACTTGGGGGAGATAAGGATCAAGTGAACCTGAAGGATCCTGTGGGACTGTTTGTGGACGGCTCGGATGATACTGTCACGACTGCGGTCGCCAGTCTGGCGTGTCTCTATCTGAAAATGAAAGGATATGATCCCATAAATCTGAATGATGCGTGGGAAGAGGAAAGAAAGCTCCATGAGAAACGGGCAATTCGCAAACGTGCGTCCAAGTACGGCATCGAGTCACTCATATATTTGAATCTCAAACCTCCCGACAAGAGCGTTACCCACCACCTGTTCAAATGGCGATGGAGATCTACGGCAGCCCTCAAGCTGAAGGAGAAGTTGTTTCAGATGAATGTGGATGCGGACTTTCACCTGGACGCGAAGTCAAAACGACCCGATTACACCCGAGAGTTCAATCAGGCGGTACTACTCTCCACAGAGCTTGATTTCAAAGTAGGGGGTGACCTCTCTCTGCGCCAGTTTGAGCCGGCGATCAGACTGGTTGGCTTAGCCATCGATTCGATCCTCAGTTTCATTCCTGATCGTTCCGATTCCAGCGTTGCGCCTTTGAAATTCGTTCCCACGACTGCTGTCTGCGACCGGCAATTCAAGCAATTCTATGGCGAGGATTGGACCAGAGAGATGGCTAAGCAGATTTACATGGCAAATGTGGTGCTGATCGATAATCTCGGAGTGGCGTTGAATGTCCAGGCGAACATGCTGTACGACGTGCCGCGTGAAGTCGAATCGATAGGCGATCTTCTGAGCCACCTCCAAACCGCAAATCTGACGATCCCGGATGGCATCGTCATTTTCTTCACTGGCTATAATCTCGACATTGCTGGAAAAATGCTCTTCACACTGGATGCTCTCGGGATGGCGCCTCTGGTCGGAAAACGGACCGTGATCGCCAGCACACCGATGGAACTGGAGGATGCAAAGCCGTGGGATCACCTCTACGAGGGACTCACGGTTGCCCACGAAGTCGGGCATATGTTCGGGGCGGCACACACAGACGATCACAATTCGATCATGTACCCGATCGCGAACGTGATAGTGCCGGAATTTGACACGCTTAACAAGGCTCGTATAGACAAGTTTCTGCCGTTGATTATGGGACAGAGTTGTTTCATCGATTCGCTGACGTATGATCAGCTCATAGACTCACTCCTGGTAGCCTATCCTGATACATTCGATATGGTCAAGGTTCTGAATGGAGTGATGTACGATTTTGATCAGGGGAGAAAGCTCACGAAGAATACTCCCGATCTCGATAGTGACTATTTCTACACCATAGCATCCGGCATTCAGCTCTTCAAGTATGACATTAAGGGTGCCGCACGAGACAAGTTTGTCCGTGCACTCGACAATGGTCCCGGATTTTCGGATCTGTTCTATCTTACCGGCCTGCTCTATCTCGAGGCCGACAGCACGGAGACTGGCTGCACCTACCTCGATGAAGCTCGTGAAGCTGGCCGATATGTGCCATTGTTTAGCGAATGTATCGAAGCTGATGAGCCATCTGACAGCACATCCGAGGATGAGTCTGAGGTCGACTAACTTCACCTTGACAGACTCGTCGCCATACTGTAAAATACGCACTGACTGAGAGGCGGACTATGGCAGTATCGAGTGAAGAGATCAGACATATAGCTGAATTGGCAAAACTGAAATTGACTCCCGAAGAAATCGCGAGATTCCAGGTTGATCTGTCGGCAATTCTCGACTATGTGGATCAGTTGCGGCAGGTCGATACAACCGGAGTGACTGTGTCAGGAACATCAGCACAGATTGAGAATGTCTTTCGTGAAGATACAGTCGAGAACTCGTTGCCGATCGATAAGGCTCTTGAGAATGCTCCAGAAGTCAAGAACGGCATGTTTTCAGTCCCGAAAGTGATCGACAGTTGAAGATTGTCGGCGTCATCCCGGTCCGCTACGATTCACAACGGTTCCCCGGAAAAGCCCTCTTCAAGATCGCAGGTAGAACTGTCCTCGAACATGTCTACGAACGAGCCTGTCGATACAGTAACTTCGATCGACTGATAGTCGCGACTGACGACGCCAGAATTGAAGAATGCGCCCGTGATCTTGGCGCCGAGTGTTTCATCTCGAAGAAAAGCCATACATGCGGTTCGGAGCGAGCCGCCGAAGCAACCGCCCGTCTGAAGACAGACATAGTCGTGAACATTCAGGGTGACGAGGTCCTCCTCCGTCCAGAGATGATAACTGCAGCCGTTAGAGCAGTTCGATCCGATCCCAGCATTTCGTGCGGGACTATCTGCCACACGATAGAATCTGACGACGATTTCGCAAACGAGGATCTTGTGAAAGTCGTAATAGATAGGAAGAACTTTGCGATGTACTTCTCGCGATCTCCAATTCCGAACTCGGGCGACCGGCAAATCAGATTGGGGCATGTCGGAATATATGCGTTCAGGAAAGAGGCGCTTCAGAGGTTTGCTCGCATCAAGCCGACTCCGTACGAGAAAACGGAACGTCTTGAACAACTGAGACTTATAGAATCGGGCATGAAAATAAAAGTCAACTTGACAAAACTCAAAAACTTTAGCTTAAATAGAGAGCAAGATATTCCACACATAATGAAATTCCTTCAACAGGAAAGAAGGTGACAGTGCGGCAGCAGAGGACAAAGTATGTGTTCATTACCGGCGGCGTGGTGTCGTCGCTCGGAAAGGGCATCGCAGCATCATCACTCGGACTACTACTAAAGAAACGCGGCCTGACGGTCAGCATACTCAAACTCGATCCGTATCTGAATGTCGACCCCGGCACCATGAATCCATTCCAGCATGGTGAAGTCTTTGTCCTGGATGACGGTTCGGAGACAGATCTTGATCTGGGCCACTATGAACGGTTCATCAGCGACAACCTGACCGCCGCCAACAATGTTACTACCGGCGCGGTCTATCACACGATTATCACTCGTGAGCGGCATGGCGACTACCTTGGCGCGACGGTGCAGGTGATTCCTCACGTTACAAACGAGATCAAGGCGAGAATCCGACAGGTGGCGCAGGGTCCCAACCCCGCCGATGTGGTCATCTCGGAAATCGGAGGAACCGTCGGTGATATCGAGTCGCTGCCGTTTCTTGAAGCCATAAGGCAGCTCGGTCTGGAAGAGGGTCCGGAAAATGTTCTGTACATACACGTCACTCTTGTTCCTTATATAGAGTCAGCAGGCGAAGTAAAGACTAAGCCGACTCAACACTCTGTTAAGGCTCTCCGCGAGATCGGAATTCAGCC
Source organism: Candidatus Zixiibacteriota bacterium (assembly GCA_018820315.1). NCBI lineage: Bacteria > Pseudomonadati > Candidatus Zixiibacteriota > Candidatus Zixiibacteriota bacterium. Next base: position 17,304 of record JAHJOQ010000137.1, read on the forward strand.
GAATATCCTTATCTGCCGATCTACGAAACCTATTAGAGCCGATATGCGCGAGAAAATCGGCCTTTTCTGCAATGTCTCGCCACTGGCGGTTGTGCCCGGAATCGATGCCGAGACTATATATGAAGTACCGATTCTGCTGCACGACGAGGGCTTCGATGATCTGGTTACACAGCACTTGAAGCTGTTCTGTGTACCGCCGGATCTTTCGGATTGGAAGAAGATCGTACAAAGGATCAAGCAGCCGAGTAAGCGAGTCAAGATCGGAATATGTGGCAAATACACCAAGCTCAAAGATGCGTATAAGTCGATTATCGAGGCATTCGTGCATGCCGGCGTCGAGAACGATACCGCAGTAGATATAGAATGGGTATCATCCGAGAAGATCATGCAGAATGGCGCGGAGATATATCTCAAGGGATTGGATGGGATGCTGGTCCCGGGTGGATTTGGCGATCGCGGAATCGAGGGCAAGATCGAGGCAATTCGATATGTTCGGGAAAACAACATACCATTTCTCGGAATTTGCCTTGGGATGCAGTGCGCGGTAATTGAGTTCGCAAGGACAGTGGCGGGCATCCAGAAGGCCCACAGCTACGAATTTTGCGAAGACACGGAGCATCCGGTAATACACCTGATGCCCGATCAGAAGGGTGTCACGGACATGGGTGCCACGATGCGCCTTGGACAGTACCCCTGCGTGATCAGTCCGGGCAGCAAATCGAACGCGGCCTACGGTAAGCTGGAGATCTCCGAGCGTCACCGTCACCGCTATGAATTCAACAACGCTTACCGCGAGAAGCTCACTGAATGCGGTCTCAGGATTGTCGGTGTTTCGCCGGACAAGCGGCTCGTCGAAATTGTAGAGCTATCCGATCATCCCTGGTTTGTAGGTGTTCAGTTCCATCCCGAGCTCAAGTCCCGGCCAATCGCCGCTCATCCGCTCTTCAGAGATTTTGTCGGTGCGGCAGTCAAATACCACGAATCAGCTCTGAGAACTCCATTGGAAGCTGAGTCGAAGGTCGAATCTGAGAAGTGATACAGGTCGGTGAGATAACAGTTGGGGGCGATCGTCCAGTGATCATAGCTGGACCGTGCGCAGTCGAGTCTCGCGAAGTTGCCTTCGAAACCGCAGAGAAGGCGAAACAGCTAACCGCCAAATATAACTTTCCGTTCATCTTCAAGTCTTCATACAAAAAAGCAAATCGGCTGTCGGGAGATTCGTTTGCCACTATCGGCGATCGCGAGGCTCTGCGAATCCTTGCTGAGGTCAGGGAAGTCTACGTAGTTCCTGTGATCACGGATGTGCATTCTGTTGATGAAGTTGTCACGGCTGCTGAAGTTGCTGACATTCTCCAGATTCCCGCCTTCCTATGCAGGCAGACCGATCTTGTGATCGCCGCAGCAAGGACCGGCAAACCTGTGAATATCAAGAAGGGGCAGTTCATGGCGCCTGAAGATATGGGGGAGATAGCAAAGAAAGCCACTGCGACTGGCAACAACAAGGTAATGCTGACCGAGCGCGGGACATTTTTCGGATACCACAATCTTGTTGTCGATTTCAGATCGCTTATAATAATGAAAGAGCTTGGATACCCGGTGATTTTCGATTCGACGCATTCACTTCAGTTGCCGAGTGGTTCGGGAATCCAATCTGGCGGCCAGCCGCAGTTTGTTATTCCATTCGCCAAAGCCGCAGCCGCAATCGGGATTGACGGTCTCTTTCTCGAAATCCACCCCGATCCGTCGAGCGCGCTTTGCGATGCTGCATCGATGCTGCATCTCGACCATTTCGAATCATATCTGCAGGCTGTTGATCAGATAATTTCCCGAAGGGATGCCAATGCCTCTTCTGACTCGTGAGAAGCTGCTGAAGAAGCTCAAACCGGTCAAGCTGATTCTCCTCGATGTGGACGGCGTGTTGACTGATGACGCTATTTATGTCGGTCCAGACGGATTCGAGCTCAAGAGATTCTTTGTCTCTGACGGGCTCGCTATCAGACTGGTGACCAGACTCGGCATTGAGACCGGCGTGATATCAGCTCGCCACTCCGCCGCGACAGTCGCAAGAATGACAGAGTTGAAAGTCCCATACATCTATCAGGAACTGAACAAGATCGGATGTTTCGAGGATATCCTCAAGCGTTCCGGGCTTAAGCCGGGTCAGACCGCATTCATGGGGAATGACATACTCGATATTAAGGTGATGCAAATGGCCGGTGTCGCCGCATGCCCCGCGGATGCCGTGAAAGAGGTCATTCGCGCTTCTGATTTCAAAGCCAAGCGCAACGGCGGATATGGTGCTGTGCGCGATTTTTATGAGATGGCGGCTTTGTCTCATGGCAAGAGACTGGTGGATCTGATATGAGCCGGAAGAAACGCGCTGCAGAGGTCATTCGAAGTCAGGCGGAGCAGGTCGCCAGACTTGCCGCGAGGCTCGATGACAGCTTCGATCGGGCGCTGGACACTCTTTTCGAATGCAAGGGGCGCGTGATTGTTACCGGAATGGGTAAATCGGGTATCATTGCGCGGAAGATCACCGGCACATTCAACTCGACCGGCACGCCGTCGCTTTATTTGCATCCATCCGAGGGGATGCATGGCGATCTCGGCATCGTGACTCCGGATGATGTCGTGCTGGTGCTTTCGAAGTCGGGCGACACCGATGAGCTGTCGCTGTTGATTCCGCCCTTCAAGCGGCTCGGCGTTCCTGTGATCGCGATTGTAGGCGACATGAAATCGCCGCTTGCCGAGAAGGCCGATATCGTCCTCGACGCAAGCGTTGAATCTGAGGCGGACGAGTTCAATCTTGTGCCGACTACTTCGTCCACGGCCGCACTTGTTCTCGGCGATGCACTCGCGGTCGTGCTGCTCGAAATGCGCGGATTTTCGCCGGAGGATTTTGCGCTGCGCCATCCGGGAGGTGCACTCGGACGTCGATTGTTGCTGAGAGTCTCTGATCTGATGCATACCGGCGATGATATGCCGGTCGTCAAGGGATCGACGATGATTCGAGAAGCCATCATCGAGATCACGAGCAAGCGGCTCGGTCTGGCGCTGGTTGTCGATGACAGCGGCAAATTTGCGGGAATCTACACCGACGGTGACTTGCGTCGCACTGTCGAGAAGGGCAACGACTTTCTAACCAAGCCTATTTCGAAATATATGTCACGGAATCCTAAGACAATCTCCGCCGACGCACTCGTCGAGCAGGCGTTGTCGATCATGGAGAAACACAGCATCACATCGCTTGCAGTCCTCGACGCTGACAGACATCCGATCGGCGTCATCCACTTGCACGACATCCTCCGCCGCAAAGTCGTATAGTCACCGATATCCTGAATAGTCGTACGATGTCATCCCGTTGAAGGGACATGTTGAAAAAGTCCAGGTACGCCCATCGTCGTCATATCGAGGAGCGGAGCGACGTGGCGATCTCTCTGTCAACCAAGGCTATTGTGAAATGCGGAGATTGCCGCGCTTCGCTCGCAATAACGCGGTATAGGGTTTTTCAACAAGCCCGAATGCCGGATCCATTGCATGCAATACAGTTACACCGATTGTAGACTGGAGACGATGAACCCACCCAAGGGCGGGCTATCCGACGTTAATGGGTAGGGGCGGGACATTTCTATTCGCAGTTGTGACCTATTCTGTGATGTGAGCAGAAGCCGAAGATATCGTCCTGAGTGGCTGATGATGGTTTCGTGGGCGAATGAATGATGACTATAGACAAGGCGGTGGAACGCGTTCCACCCTACTCGGCTATGTCGATACGCCTTCGGAGCTTCGCGAAGTTATCAGAGAATACGACGAAGGCGACGAGGTCAAGATTGAAGTGTTGCGTAAGGGAAACACGGAGATGCTTACCGCCGAACTGGATGAGACTTCAGATTCTCAGACCTGGGGCGGTGTCGATCCGCTGATTCTCAATATTCCGAATATCCCGAGTATCCCCGGAATTCATCACTTTGATATTGACAGCGACAGTTGGAATGAAGACATGGAGGAGCTTCGTGAGGAGTTGCAAGAGCTTAAGGAAGAACTCAGCATTTTGAAAGAGAAGTTGAAATAGACTATCTCCTCCTTTGATCATATAGATGAAACCTCCCGGATTGTCCGGGAGGTTTTGTTTTTGGTGGAAGGTAAAACCCACCTGAAAGGCGGGCCACCCGACGGTTTTGACAGGTATCTAGCCGAGCAGGGTGGAACGTGTTCCACCGATTCTTATGATCTGTGCGCAGCAGATGTCTACATCTGCCGGTCTTGTAGGGCAGTGATCCGAAGTCACGCCAGGTGTGACGGAGCGATCCTGCCTACTTCTTTGGCGCTCAGAGCGAGAGAATAGTCAGGATCACCCTTCGAAAACTCAGGACAGGCAGGGATCCTGACCAAGTGGACTTGCAGTGAGTTCGAGTATGGTGGACGCGTTGCACCCTATTCGACTCAGTTATTTAATTTTCCAAATGGACCTAAAAGCACGCTTCGCCATATGGTCAGTTCGTTCCCTTATTGCCTCTGCGCTCCATTCATCGTACTCGCTCATTGTCTTATCTACCATTCCTTGTCGCTCTAAGAGCTTCATTTTTGCAGCAAACGACTTCGAACCGAGTTTGGTATTGAGTTCCTCGCTGACGAGAAGGAGATTACCAATCTCGGCAGCCTCCGCATCGCTAAGTCCTGAGCCCAGTGTTTGACCCTGGTTAGCGATGTGTTCGATGGTCATACCCTCCCAGTTAGGAGAGACGCTGATGTGATCGACTTTGAGAAATCTACTCAATATATACCTCACCAGTTCTTTTCGCTTAGTGAATTTCTCGGAGCATTGAAGAAGTCGAAAATTAGCCTGGAATTCCTCATAAGGTGGTAGCTTCTCCCGCAGCTTCGTGACTAGGCCCTGAATAGCAGCTTTCCGCGACTCGGCAGTTTTAGCCCTTTGTAATTCGCGAGCATGATATGCATACATAAATGAAATGCCACCGGATGATCGCTGTGAAGTAATGGCTGTAAAGATGAAGTGGAAGCTCTCCACGGCCCGCAAGGCTCTCTTTGCGAGGGGTACAGCGATCTCGCTTCCCTCATAAGCTCGCATAACGGCCAACACGAATGGCACTTGTTGCTTAACTTGAAATAGATTTAGCGCTCGCAATGAATCCCTGATATCATTCTCCTCAATGAGCCACTTATCTCGAAATGACGGCTCATGGATTATGCGGTAACACTTTGCGTCCCCCTCCAACGAGCTTAAGAATTCCTTAGCATCGTCCCTTTTCTTTACTTCCTTCTTGATAGACTTGTAGAGTTTCTTCTCAGTAGTGTATTCATGCCTCGACAGCCAATAATGGTGAAGAAAGCTCCTGGTGCTGATGTTTGCTGCTGACGTTTCAAATAGCTGAACTATATCGTGGAATCGATCCTTGGCTCGATCCACTCCTTCGTTCGTGGTGGGCAGCAGACGAGTGAGGAGAGTTCTAACAAGGTCTGTGATCGTTAGATCCATCCCCCTCGCGTTGAGTGTCTCAAATATCGTGTAAGCATCGTCCTGGGTTTCGAGGGTAGTAACGATTATTTTCAGTGATAGTATTCTATCTCGGATCTTCACAAGTTCAGACTTTATGGCTGATTTCTTCTTTTGGGCTGAAAGCGTAGTGTTTGCATCAATTGACTTTACAGTTTCGTTTATCTTCTTGCTCAAATACGCGAAGCCTTGGGCAAGTCTTCTTTCTTCGGTGCGATCTGCGGCCATTATCTCGTCCGAGCTCTCCCGGTTTAGTATTTGCTCCTGTAAGAAAGGGTAGGATGACTCGGTTTGAAGAACATATTGAAGTTGGTTGTCAATATCTCTTCGCTCAATTAAGTTGTGAACTCCATCTGCAAGATCCATGAAACCTGCGAGACTCAGAGCATTGCGGAGGGCGCAGAGCGTCATGGCGATCGTTGTCAGACGCTGCTGTCCATCAACGATTCCGTACATCCCCTTGGTCCACGTGTACAAAACAATCGCTCCAATGAAATAGTCGCTATCTGACTCGACTATTGTGTCACTCCAAAAGTCTTCAAGGTGACTAATTTCCCACGAATACGGTCTTTGAAACCGTGGGATTCGCAAGAAGCACGAGCGTAGTTGCTCGCTTATATCCTTATCTAATGTTTGGATCTTCATTTTTCTACCCGTTCTTCAGTAATAGTCGTTTTGCTCGTTCAGTCATTATCATACGAACGCGCTGCGATATAGCATACCTCATTTGACAATTGTCATGTTAGTATAACATACTTCTACGTGTTTGGTAAGGAGTTTTTCCAATGAATCCAGTGTGACAACCGCCCCCCTCAAACCGCTTGACAAGAAAATAGCCAGGATCGCAGTGATTCTAACCTGGTGGACTGCGCTCCTACTCGGACACAGAATCAATCAGCAGTGAACACAGGAGGAGCAAGGAGAATAATGAGCAAATTAACGATTCCCAGGATTATGATCCCAAAGTGAAGAGCGTGCCACAGCTTGTGGAGTCTCAATCTCACTAACCGCGGATAACGCGCCTGATGCTTCTTGTCTGCCACGGCTTCAAGCTCTTCCAGATTTGCCAGGGGCTCTAGCTCTTTCAAACGCTCCATGATCCGTCCCACCCTGCAAGTAGAAAGTCGAAATCTCTCATAGTACTTGAAGGACGCAAGAACGCCAAATATACCGAGCAGAATCATAACACATGCCAGAATTATCGTTGGCTCGTCGAATTTACGCTGAACGATGAACCCCTGGAGCACTCCGTAGATTACAATAAGGAAATTCGTCATCTGAGCACGTTGGTTTTCAGACTGTCGTGCCCGAGCCCACTGTTTATCGAGCTGATCTAGGAGGATGTCCTTTACATCTGCCATGCTTTAACCTCGTCAAATAGTTCTTTTAAATATACGTAATAATTCGAATGGTTGCAACTTTTCATACTTGGTGTACATGTCACCAAGTTCATGACATTGGGTGATCTTCCCTCTTTATGATTCTACATTTGATGGATACACCTTCTGGCCTCTTGCACACCATTGAAGTCACCGTCCCCCCTCAAACCGCTTGACAAATCGGACTTTAAGTGTATTATAGACACCTGTATTTGTGATGATAAAACTTGTAGCTGGACTAGGTAACCCGGGTCGCAAATACAGCAGAACCCGGCACAACCTCGGCTTTATGGTCGCCGACCTCTTAGCCGAGAAATACTCGTCTGGTTTCAAGTCTGCGAAGGGAGATTACAGGCAGAGCACGGTTTCGCTTTCGGGACGTAACATAATCGTGATAAAACCGACCACCTACATGAATCTCTCCGGTGACGCGGTGAGGGTGGCGGCGGATTATCATGGTATCGACCCGAACGAGATTTTGGTGATAACTGATGATATCAATCTGCCGCTTGGAAAGATACGAATTCGCCTGCGAGGCGCGGATGGCGGCCACAGAGGCCTGAGATCGGTAGTCGATGAGTTGCAGACCGATTGCTTCTCGCGACTAAGGCTCGGAGTCGGACTGCCGGATTGCCCGGAGATAGCCTCCGAGGTGTTCGTGCTCGAAAACTTTCGCAAGGAAGAAGAAAAGAGTGTTAAGGAAATGATAGAAAACGCGGTTTCCGCTGTCGAATTGATCGTATCCGACGGCGTCCAGACCGCACAGCAAACATATAATTGACCGCCCTGCTTTCTCTCAATGGAGAAGGCCGGTAGTCCGAAGGGAGGTTTTCGTGAAGCTTTACGAAACCGGTATTATTCTCGACCCGCAGCTCGAAGAGAGCCAGTTCGACAAAGAAATCGAACAATTTGAATCACTGATCACAACCAACGGTGGCAAGATTGTCGATGTCAACCGCTGGGGCATACGCCGCCTTGCGTATGAGATCAACAAGAAGCAGCAGGGATTCTATGTGTTCATCCAGTTCGAAGGGGATGGCACTATTCCCAGCAAGCTGGAGAAAGCATTCCTGTTGAACGAGAACGTGGTTCGATTTATGACAGTTGTCCCCGACTGGCTCGGAGAAGATCAGGAAGAGACCAGAACACCCGAGGATCATCGCTCCTCCAGGTACTGATCGCATGTGGCTATGCCGCTACGTGCTGCAGATGTTCACAGGAGCACAGCTCCTGTGTGCACAAGACAAGTGAGCTGAGATTGAAAAACAGTAATCCATTGTTGGATTTATGTGAAAGAAGGTAAATGATGCCAATGGAATTTGATGTTAGGAAGAAGCGGAAAGGCCGCTTTGCAGATATCAAGATCGGTAAAGTCGATTATAAGGATGACAGGCTTCTGAGGAAGTTCATGTCGGAAAACGGCAAGATCATCCCTCGCAGAATTACGGGAGTATCTGCGAAGGCACAGCGCAAGCTGACACGCGCGATCAAGCGCGCCAGAATAATGGCCCTCCTGCCGTTTGTGGAGGAAGCTAACAAGTAGGGAACGCAATGACTTCGGCGCAGATCAGGCTGAGCTGGACTGCAGTCGGCATGGTGGTTTCCTATAACCTCTTCTGCTGGCTGCCGGCCAGTATCTGGGCCTTCACTATAATCGCGTCAACCGCTCTGGTTTTCCTGTTTGCGGTTCGCCCGTATTGGATCGGTTCAGTGGTCGCTGTCGGATGCTTGGCCGCAGGTATACTCACAGCGCGATTTATGCTGGACGGTTACCTGTACTACTTCATAGGATTCGCATCGATTCTTGTGATCCTTCCGGCCTTGCTGATGGCAATTGGAAATCGCCGAGGGTTGTCGGCCTACAAGACACAGCTGATAGCCATAGTTCCCGTGTCGATTGTTATGGTGCTGTATCTTGGAAATATCTGGAATGCAGCGAGTTCATGGAAGGAAATTCTCGGAGTGATGAGCAACATGGCAACTGAGTGGAACAGTCAGGCATTCGCCATTCTCCCATCATCTCTTTCACCTGAGGAGATGATGCACCTGAAGGAATCGGTCAAATCATTCTTCGATCTATTCTATCGGTTCTCTCCGGGACTTGTGATCTGTTGGGCGGCCGCCATGAACATAGCAGCCTATTTCTTTGCCGGAAAGATGATCCGAAAGGATGGCGGATTTCACCGCGAATTTCGGGGATTCATATTCTGGAAAATCGACATGATAAATATGGTTTTACTCGGTGCAGGAATTTTGATCTGGCTGATCGAGCTGAAGAGTCTGATGCCTTTTGCCGAAAACCTGCTCTTCATTTTGGCCGTATCATATATGGTGGCGGGACTTGCATTGATCGAATTCTACATGAAAAGGCTCAGAATTCACACGGGTTTGAGAATAGCCATCTATCTTGTCCTGTTCGTATCGGGATGGATCGGCGGCCTGATCGCCGTCGCAATCGGACTCGTGGATTCTCAGTTCGATTTCAGGCGTGTGCGAGCACAGCAGATTGGGTGAGATTTCTCTTTGTATTGGAAAGAAAGCAGCGTACAATAAGAAAGGTGAGATTGTTATGAAAGTTATCTTGAGAGAAGATCTTGATAATGTCGGCAAGTGCGGTGACATTGTCGATGTGAAGGCCGGTTACGGAAGGAACTACCTGCTTCCGCGTAATTTGGCGATTCCCGCCTCGAAAGGGAATCTTAAGGCTATTAACGAAGTAACAACGCAGAAGACACTCCGTGACAAGAAGCTTCGCAGAGAGGCCGAGAGGATCAAAGATCACATCGAGAAGATGTCCTGTACGGCTGAAGTGAATGTTGGTGAAGAAGACAAGATGTTCGGTTCGATCACTTCTTCTATTATTGCCGATCTGCTCAAGGCTGAAGGTGTATCAGTCGATCGCAGAAAGATCCTCCTTGAGGAACCGATTAAGAACCTTGGCGTTTACTCCGTTCCCGTCAAAGTTACAACGGATGTGATCGCAAACTTGAAACTGTGGGTGGTGAAGAAGAGTTGACTGACGATCGGGAACAGGAAGATGAGATGATAGAGGTGAGCGTAAAGGGTTTGGCGCGCGATGTCACGACCGAGTCACCCGTTGTGATTCTCGGGCGTCCCGATTCCGATAAAATACTTCCAATATGGATCGGTCCATACGAAGCGTGGGCGATCGCGATGGAGATGTCGGGAATTCCATCGAAGAGACCGCTGACTCACGACCTGATGAAAGTGATCGTCGAGCGGCTCAATGCCAAAGTGCTTAAGATCGAAATATTTGACCTTCGGGAGCAAACATTCTTTGCCAGAATCCTCATGAGTCAAGATTCTGAGACAATCGAAATTGACGCTCGCCCTTCTGATGCTATAGCGCTGGCACTGAGGACGAATTCACCAATATTTGCCAACAGCAAGCTCTTCCACCTCAGGCCGACGGACGGTCCGGAGCCGAAGAGATACGACCCTCAAGAACTCAAGGATCGTCTCAAGAAGATCAACCCGGAAGACTTTGGGAAGTATTCGCTGTAACTGGGTTTGCAGGCAGGATGATCAAGCGATCGATACTGTTAATAGGTCTGGCATTTGTCTGTTGCCTCACGACCGAGTCAGGCGCACAAACAATCGGCGTCGATTCAATTCGGACAGCCATCGAGCAGGCTGAATCGCTGTACGTCGGTGGGTCTTTTGCCGAAGCCGCCAGTTTGTTTTCCAATCTCACAGATCTCAACCCATCTTATGAAGGAGCAGATCGCTTCCGATTCATGGAAGCCAAGTCGCTGTACTATGCGGGCGAACCAGATCAGGCTTCTGATCTTCTGATTTCAGTGCTAGCCACTGAGCCACCACCATTTCTGCAGTCGGCCTGTCATTATTTCCTCGGTAGGATAGCATTTGATCGGGTTGACTACCTGGCTGCTGCAGAAGAACTGATACGCGCTTTCCATCTCTCGGACAATCAGGAGCTAAGGGAACTGCTGTATCAAAACTGCCTGAACATCTGCTCGGGATACCTGTCATTCTCGGAGCAACAGCAGGTTCTTACGACGACTCACCGCATTGATCCTGCGCTCTTCAGTGACATGGTCTACAGGATCGCGAGCAACTACTATGACCTTGGTCTCATGAGACGAGCGGACAGGGTGATCAAGCTGCATGCCGAAATCTCTCCCCGCGATGGGGATACACAGATAAAGAGGCTACAGACAAATATAGAGAGCGAGCTCTCTCGATCTCTCGACATAGCCCTCCTCGTGCCGCTCACCGGCGATCTCGCTCCATACGGACGGCAGATGGACGCCGCTGCGAGGCTTGCAGTCGAGACTTTCGGCACCGAGACGGTCAATATCAGCCTGAAATCGTATGACACATTCGGCAACTCGATCGTGGCAGCTCAGCTTGCGCGTGATGTCACTTCCTCCGGAGTGTCGGTAGTAGTCGGCCCGCTGACATCCCAGGAGGCCGTTGGCGCGGCGGCATATTCCGACTTCTGGTCTGTGCCGATGATACTCCCGTCAGCATCCGAAAAAGGACTGACCTCCATATCCAGAAGAATCTTCCAATTGACTCCGACACCGGAGACTATGGGACGGAGAATGGCCGAGGCCGCAATGGAAGAGCTGGGACTCGACTCGGTCGCGATACTCTCGCCAAATGATAATTATGGCAGGCAGATCACCGAAGGATTCAAGCAGGTGCTCATTGCAAACGGAGTCGTTGTTTTTGACGAAGTCTATTACGCGCGCGGTAGCAGCGACTTCCGGAGATTCATGCTCAACATGAAGGAGAAGGTACTGCCCGATACGTTCGATACCAGGATATATCTTGATAACAGAGGGGACACTCTTGAAGTGGAGGAGATTGCTGTTGATATACCGGCAGTCTTCATCCCGGCGTATGCGGAAGAGCTCAAGCTTATCATACCTCAGCTCAGGTTTTACAGGATCAGGACAATCATATTGGGCAGCGAGGATCTCGGAGATCCCGATGTTGCATCTCTCGCGGCAACGAAGCAGTATCCCGCAATGTTCGTGTCTCACGCAACATTGACAGATGCGGACACGAGTTGGCAGCGCTTCAGCTATCTATTTTCTCAAAGCAATGAAACCGAACCGACATCTGTCGCAGGAATGACTTTCGACGCAGTCCGAATCGCTCTCCGCGCCGCGGAGATCGGGGGATATTCGGCAGACGGCATTGCGCTCGGTCTGGAGACTCTGGGATACTTCGATGGCGTCGCAGGGCCGCTCGAATTCAACGAACTCAATGAAAATGCTCAGGCACCGATTTATATACTCCTCAACGGACTGATCGAGAAATGGCGCCGCTGAATTCCGAACTGAAGAACAAGTATGACAGGCTTCTCGAAACGATATCTGGCTACGGGAAGGCTGTCGTCGCGTTTTCGGGGGGGCTCGATTCGGGATTCGTGGTCTATGCCGCTGTCAAGGCGCTCGGCCGTGAGAATGTCCTTGCCGTGACGGCAGATTCTGAAAGCCTGGCGAGAGATGACAAGGATTACGCTGCGAACTTCGTGAAAACCATCGGAATCCCCGATAGACACAGGGCTATCCGCACCAATGAGCTGGCCGATGAAAACTACGCGTCGAATAAATCTGACCGTTGCTTTTTCTGCAAACATGAGCTTTTCAGCAAGCTTGAGAAGTTCGCTTTGGAGAACGATTATGATTGCGTGCTCGATGGTGCAAATGCCTCCGACATCGGCGATCACAGACCGGGCCAGCGAGCCGCCAGGAATCATGCAGTCAAGAGCCCCCTTCTCGATGTAGGCTTGAGCAAAGACGAAATTCGGGAGATAGCAAGGAGCGAGGGGCTCGAGATTTGGGACAAGCCTCAAGCAGCGTGTTTGGCTTCGAGGATTCCATACGGCGACAGAGTCACTCCGGAGAAGCTTGCGATGGTCGAAAAGGCCGAGAGAGTGCTCCGCGAGTGCGGGTTTCGTCAAATGCGGGTTCGCCATCACGGCAAGATTGCACGAATCGAAATCGAAGAGAAAGACATCGAACGGTTCGTCGAACCACAACTGCGGCAACGAATCAGCGAAGAGTTCAGAGGAATTGGTTTCCTCTGGGTCACGCTTGACTTGAAAGCGTTCAAAACCGGAAGCATGAACATTATGATAGAGGATGGTAAGCGTGAGTGATGGAAATCCCGATAAGAGGATTGCGATCAAGATAGTTGTCGACGGCAAAGTGCGAGATGTGAGCTTCGAAGAACTGACGCTCTCTAACAACCTTGCACAGGAAGCGCTCGTGAGACTGCTGATAAGCAAGAAGATTATCGATCCAAAAGATCTGATGGAGGCAATGCAGACTGTGCAGCAGGAGCGCTATAAGTCCGGAGACCCGGGCGAATAGACTCCGTCAGACAGGATTCATAGACACAGTACCGTTATCCTAATCGTGCACAGATAAGGCCTGAAGACGATGACGCCGTTCATGAAGTCGTCCAATGATGGATCGGGAGAGAAAGGGGCTGAGTTACTGGCAGTGCAGGAAAAATTCAACGACTTCCTCGCACTTCTTGAAGCCAACAACAAAGTCCTCAAAGTCATCGCCGACATGGAGCAGAAATCGCAGGGGAAACATCTCTTCGATGTCGGCTATATTCGCGACAATCTCGAGGTCGTCCGTGTAGGGGTTCGGCAGATTGTCGCCAAGCTGATTGCGATGGGTGGCGAGAAGTATCGCATCCTTGAGAGCAAGTATGTCGAGATAGATAGCGGAATTCAGAGATACCTGCCGGGCGCATCTGACATTGAGCGAGATGCCTTTACGGTTGATTTCGATGACTTGACGCGAGACAGGGCGCTAAGCGTCGGGAGCAAAAACGCGCAACTTGGAGAGATGAAGAACAGGCTCGGCTTACCGGTTCCCGACGGCTTCGCTATAAGTGCCTGGGCATACAAGCACTTTGTCGACTCCAACAACCTTCAATCGAGAATCGATGAACTTATCGGAAGTCTGGACATCGACTCTCATGAAGACTTGATCAGAGTTAGTGATGGAATACGAAGTCTTGTGTCATCGAGTCCCGTGCCGCCAGATCTGGTTGCAGCTATCAAAGAGAGCTGTGCGGAACTGAAATCGAGATCGTCAATTGGACGGTTCTCAATGCGGTCGAGTGCAATCGGCGAAGATACTCTCTTCAGTTTTGCGGGACAGTATCGGAGCTTTCTCAACGTTCGAGCTCGGGAGCTTGTCCGCCGATATGTTGACGTACTCGCAGGTAAATTTACTCCCAAGGCTATCTACTATCTGCTAAGTCATTCACTAGCCGAGACTGACCTGGCCATGAGTGTAGGATGCGTGACGATGGTCGATGCTGCGGCAAGCGGCGTAGCGTATACATGTGATCCCATCCGTCCCGATGGCGACTGCATTCTCGTGAACTCCATATACGGACTCGGAAGCCACCTGGTAGATGGAACGCTCACACCGGACGTGTTCTGTGTTTCGCGAAAATCCGGCCTGGTCGAATCGATGGAGATTGCGAGCAAACCGATCCGGCTTGTCCTGCGCGATGAAGGCGGCACAGTCAATGAACCGGTACCGGCTGATGAGCAGATGCGGCCGTCTATTGATGAGGAGAATCTGAGACTGCTGTCCGAGATCGCAATCACATTGGAGAAGCACTATGGGTCGCCTCAGGATATCGAATGGGCGCTGGATCGGAATGGAAAGCTACTGATACTCCAGACTCGCCCACTTCAAGTGCTGAAGCTTAGAGATACAAAGGTAGGATTGGACCCGTCCATACTCAAGGTATTCGTCTGCGGAGGCACAACTGTTTGCCCCGGTGCAGGAGCCGGGCCGGTCTTTAAGATCTCCTCCCCACAGGAGATTCCCTCCGTCCCCAAAGGAGCGGTACTCGTCGCCCGGCACCCGTTCCCCGGTCTCGTGACGGTGATGGAGAAAATCAGTGCTCTCGTGACAGAAGTCGGCGGTGTCGTCAGCCACATGGCAACGCTCGCAAGAGAGTATCGCATTCCGACCGTCGTCGGCATATCCTGCATGGACGAGCTGAAGGCGGGAGATGAAGTCACAGTAGACGCTACCGGAGGTGCGATTTACAGGGGAGTGCACAGCGATCTTATCGAATCTCGCAGCCATGAATTTGAAAAGCTGGAAGATCTCGGGATCATCAGCTTGCTGGAGGACATCCTCGAGAGAATCTCGCCCCTCAATCTTGTCAACCCCACCGGGAGCAAATTCCTGGCGCAAAACTGCACGACCTTCCACGACATCACACGTTTCGCTCACCAGAGGTCTATCGAAGAGATGTTTGCTGCTGCCGGGAATCTCGGCGGCAAGGACAAGCTCGGATTCAAGCTTGACAGTGATGTGCCGCTCGATATGAGCATCATTTTCATCGATGAATCTGCCGAGCAGTTCAAGGGGAAGAAATCAATCCCTGAAAACGATATCACGTCCGAGCCGATGCGCGCTTTCTGGAACGGGATTCTCAAGGAGGGATGGCCGTCGATCGGTCCGTTGAAAGGGCGCGGGAGACTCAGTAGCCTGGTCACTACAAGAAAGACTCGCAGGAAGGACGTTCAGTTCTCGGAGAGCAGTTTTGCGATCCTGAGCAAAGAGTACATGATCGCAGGACTGCATATGGGATATCATATCACCACCATTGAAGCGATTTGCACGACTGACATTTCCAAGAATTTCATACGGATGCAATACAAAGAAGGGGGTGCCGCTCTCGATCGACGTATCCGCAGGGTCAAGTTGATATCGGATATCCTTACAGCCGTGGGGTTCGAGTCGGGCAGGAAAGGTGACTTCTTTCATTCCTCGATATCATATCTCGGCAGGCATGAAATCCTCGACAGGCTGTATCTCCTCGGACGGCTCAGCATACTCACCAAGCAACTCGACATGGCGCTCCACAATGACGATATCGCCGAATGGTACAAGAAAGACATCATGAAACGGCTCGGGATCATCCCCCCGGAAGGCTAGCAGCAGGTTCCCGTTCGCTCGGCGGTATCTCACGCAATCATGCCAAGACGCTCATCAAAGCGGTGCGGCTGACACTAATCCGCGTATGTACGTAGAGACAATATATGTCGCACTTGACCCAGCAGCGCAAAGAAGGAGATTGCGTTAGACACCAAGATCAGTGGTGAAAATGGCAATCTCTACTACATCTTGAAAGCAATCCGAGACTACTCTAAGCATCGGAGATGTGTCGAATCATGATCGGGGTTGACCGCTGACTGGGCGCCTCATCAGTCTCTCGTACAGCTCCCTTCTGCCCGAAGTAGTCGCAGTCGGACCAAATCACGACCATGCGGCTAATTCAAAGATACTTGTTCTCACAGCTGCTGGTTTGCAGAAGATTTAATCCGTTCCGGCAATCTCAACCCAAACTGAATACTGGAAAATTCTTAGATACACTCCAAGCTGTCACACCGAAAGCAAAGATCGGGATCTACCTTTCGCGAAAGACATTGCGACCAGCTGGTCCCGGAGTGATCTCCCCTCTTGCCTCTGACTATTCGGTTGCTCAATCTGATGCTGTATATTAGCTTTGATCTTGCGATCTCAAATTGACTGATACTCTCATCAGGGTTTGATAATGGATACTCATGATATCAGGTTCGAGCCGATAACTCGGCACAACTGGGAAGATGTTCTGCGGCTCGAAGTGCTACCCGAACAGCGCCACTTCGTACCCTCGCCGACGGAGTCTCTCGCTGCTGCCTATGTCAAACCATGGGATGAGGCTCTCGATCCGTACGCTATCTACAAAGATCAGCAATTGATTGGATGCTTCTACATCTCTTATACGCCGGAAAGCAGTGACAACTACTGGATAGGGGGACTGCTTATCGACCACAAGTTCCAGGGTAGAGGACATGGCAGAACTGTTCTGCGCGAAATCCTGCAGTTCGTTCCTACTCTCCATCCGAATTGCGAGAAGATAAACCTAACAGTAGAAAAAGACAATCTCGTAGCGCAGCGGTTGTACGGCAGTCTCGGCTTCGGGGACACAGGCAAGGTCAACAAGTACGGAGAGACTATTCTTGCTATCCCCCTGAGACGCTGCCGATGAGCAGGGCGACGTATACCGTTCGGTCGCGATCTGTGATCGCGGCCAAACCCCAGTAACAGAAAAGGAGACTGGTATAACCAGTCTCCTTTGCATATCAGACTTTCCAATGATTTTCGAAAGTGATTTGCCTCCTACCAGGAACGGCCTCCACGTGAGCCGCCACCACCACGGGATCCGCCACCACGAGGACCACCGCGGCCGCCGCCGTCGTCCTTGCGAGCCCTAGCTTCGTTGACCGTTAGTTCGCGGTCGCGCAGCTGGGTGCCGTTAAGACCGGCTATCAAAGCCTGTCCGGCTTCCTTGCTAGCCATTTCCACGAACGCAAACCCTCTGGATTCGCCGCTGAACTTGTCTTTGATAACGTTCACGCTGAGAATTTCGCCATAGCTTTCAACTGCTTGGCGGAGATCATCTTCTGTCGTGTCAAACGACAAGTTACCGATGTAGATATTCATTCTACACTCCATTTTTGTCTATCCTAACAGGAATCTTCTCCCAGCGTCAAGATAGACACGTCAAAGCGCACAATTGCGCGTCAGTTCCCATATTCTGCTTTTTCGGAGATTTGTCTGGTATTGCAAAGCTACTGTAAAAGCGGTCTCGGAAACTTGATATCACATAGCATATATATCGGTTTTCCGGCAAATGTCAACAGTTATTTTGACTATTTATTTGACTCGGTCAGGGATGTTCCCCCTTCTGGATGAGATAGACCATGTCAAACAATCCCACAAAAAGGGACGCATTAGACTAATAGATAAGGCTTTGCGTGGCCTCGATCTCTGATCGCGGCCACCCGATTGCACTAGAACTGCCCGGATGGTATAGACATCATCCGGTGTCAGGTTGTGTGGAGAGTCGTGATACTTGCGATTATTGAGATAGGATTGGTGTACGTCCTCGTTCATGGACAGCACCTTCGGCAGGAAGGCTCGATCTTAGCGGCCTCTCCGTGCCAGATATGCGAAATGATCGAAGTATTTCCACCACAGAACTGTCTGAGGCCAGTTTTCTCCCACACCAGGCTATTCAGCGGACGGTCTTCACCGCATAGACTATATCACACCGACTCTGTTGTCAGAGAAGTACGATCTGCCTATCCCGAAGTGTCGTGCGTACTTCATCTGGCCAGATGCCAACCTGGATTTCCCCGATATGGGCTTTTCTCAACAGCATCATACAGAGTCGGGATTGACCGATCCCACCACCAATGGTGAGGGGCAGATCCCCAGCCAAGAGCCGCCGGTGATAGTACAGTTTCTCTCGATCCGTAGTCCCAGTCATTTGCAATTGGACCTTTAGAGAATCTGGGGTAACACGGATGCCCATCGAAGAAAGTTCAAATGCCACATTCAAGATCGGGTACCATATGATAATATCCCCATTGAGCCCGCACCCCCTGCCATTCGGAGTAATCCAATCGTCGTAGTCTGGGGCTCGCCCATCGTGCGGTTTGCCATCACGCAACGGTGCGCCAATCCCGATGATAAAAACGGCGCCATGTTCCCGGGCGATTTGGCATTCTCTTTCGCCAGGGGAAAGTTCGGGGAAATGATCTTCCAATTCATTGGCGTGTACAAACACTATGTCATTGGGGAGCATTCTCTCAAGGGCTGGAAATCTTCGACAGATGTGGGACTCAGTGCGACGGATCACGCTATAGATTTGCTGCACCGTTTGTTTCAACTCGTCCAGGTTTCGCTGCTGCGGTGTGATCACCCGCTCCCAATCCCACTGGTCCACGTAAATGGAATGAAGGTTGTCCAACTCCTCATCCGGTCGGATGGCATTCATGTCCGTATAGATTCCTTCACCTGCTGGTACACGCAATTCTGCTAGTGTCAGCCGCTTCCATTTGGCCAGCGACTGAACCACCTCCACCTTCCGGTGCCCCAAGTCCCTCACGGTGAAGGAAACCGGGCGATCCACTCCGTTGAGATCGTCGTTAATGCCTGTTCCCGCCTCAACGAACAGCGGTGCTGTTACCCTATTCAGGTTCAGTTCAGCTGCTAAATCGTCCTGAAAAAAATCTTTGATTTCTTTGATTGCTGTCTCAGTTTCACAAACGCTTAGCGCTGATGTGTACTCTTCTGGAATACGAAAAGAAGTTTTCATCACAAATTTCTCCATATTAGGCTTCTGCTGCCTGAGTAGTTGCCAGGGCAAATACAGTTGCACCGGGCTTTCCGCTGAATCTGACGCCTGCGCTGTGGCTCGACAGCAGGAATCACTCTAGGATATTTATGTCTTGGAAAAGTGTTATTTTGCCTGATAGCGGCAATTATTATTGAGGTAATTATTGTTGTGAAGATGAAAGAGTATAGCTCTACGCGAAGGGGATTCCTGATGTACTTGAGGCCGCCCCCCGACGAAATGTCCTAGGTCTCGTTTTCGACCTAAACAGGACGGAACAAACAACTGACCCATGGCTTCCTCCGTAGTTTAGACGTTACCTTCACAAAGTTACTTGCTAAAGCCAACGGCTTCCATCTTAATTATGCGCACTGACCCAGTATTGTCAACAGCAAACTAAGAAAAAAACCTTACAGCAGTTCTGCCAATTTTAGTCATTTGAGCCTAACAAAAGCTCCGGTGACAGGACTTGAACCTGTGACCCGCTGATTAACAGTCAGCTGCTCTACCAACTGAGCTACACCGGAGTGATTTCGCTATTGTGACAATATCGTCACAAGACGAGCCATATTATATGCCAATTCACGTTTTTGTCAAGGAGTTTTGATCGGATGCGGCGCATTTAGGATCCCGATTCGAGAGAGCCCGAATCTGTATATCAGGATAGTGATCCCAGCGCAGATTGAGCCTACAATCGCGCCTGCCACGATGTCCAACGGATAGTGCACCCCGACGAACACTCTCGAAATAGCTATCAACGAAGCCAGCGGATATGCGAAATACCCTAGTTTCGGATAACGAGATGACCAGAGCACCGCCTGTGCGAATGAGTTGACCGCGTGCGACGACGGAAACGACTTCCCCGACGAGCAGTTCACCAGGACATTGACCCATTCGAGCTCATGGCACGGGCGGAGCCGCCCAACCCACGGTTTGATCATCTGCGATGACATCTGATCGGAGAGGAGCACCGTCAGGATCGCCAGCAGCCCCGTGATAAGTCCATACTTGCCCCCCTTCCACACCATCACGACAACTGCGCCCCCAAGCACCGAGCGCACGAAGTATTCCGATGTTACAATCGGCATGACCACATCAAACAACCGATTCGCAAGTGACACATTTATGAAATGCATCAGTTGTTCATCTATGCCGACAAGTGTTTCAATCATGAATCGTTCCTGACTGCCACCTTTTCTTTCAAACGCTTCTCTGCTGTCCTGCGAATTTCCTTCAGATCAGACAGCTTGCCTTTCAAGCGCTCGCGAACATCATCTGACAGAGTCAATCTACTAACCATATCACATTCATCGATGCATTTCTGATAGTTTTCGGTGTCGAAATGGATTTCTGCAAGTTGAAATCGACACTCCACAACATTGAAATCATTGTTGGCGGAATCGCTCTCGATCCTGCCGATTAGTTCGGCAAAAACCGCTTCGGCTCCGATATAATTCCCCAGCTTTGACCGCGCCATAGCCATCCCCCACAAGAATTTCCGGCCTTCAGGGTACTTCCGCTGCATCTGGACAGCAAGCGACTCAGCCTCTGCGTACTCCTCTCTGTCTATAAGTATCCACATCAGCGCATTCCGCGCGAAGTCAGCGGAGAAGAGACTCTTGTTGATAGCGAGATTCAACTCCCGTAGCCCCTCTTCACGATCATCCTGAACAAACGGCAGCCAGTTGACCGCTCGTGTTTTGACTGTCCGCCAATAATGATACGATCCGAGTCCGACATAGGCGTCGTAGAATGTCGAATCGCTTTTTGTGCATTCCGTGAATGCCCGTTTAGCCTTGATTCCTCTTCTCGTAGCCGACCACCATGAGCCCTTCCGAGCATCATATACAGCGCGCGAGCCGAGCGCCAACCCGAGACAATACCACGCCCAGGCGTCATGAGGGACAGAATCGATAATCGCCTCGCTCTTCTCTTCGGAAAACTGCAGCAGCTTGTAGAACTCATCCTCGAAATCGAAATGCTCCATGTCGAGCATTTCAGATTGCTTCATAGCAGCCTGCATCACGAATCCTATCGGATGATCCGGATAGATGGACTTCAGACCATCAGCAATCGAATCAGCCTGGGCATAATCATCTCTGAAACCGGCCTCAACGATCTGCCGGATCTGCGCAATATCTACTGCCCGGGGGAATGTCGCTGCCCACCCCTGATTGGAAACGGTTAAGACTGAGATCAGTACTGTCAGGATCAAGAGGGCATTGGATTGCAATACGCCCGGCAGAAGCCGGCTGACTGTACGGCGCGAATTTCTGGTCTGCTTTCGATTATTCATAATCGGGCATTATTTAAGCGAAATCGCTGAGAATCGGCCACAAAAAACTGTCGACTGAATATTCCGATTGTATAAGGTGGTGATGTCAGTCCGATTCTGTCCGATCAACTAAGTATCGAATTCAATTGACAAGTTGATCGCCAGAGTTTTATTTCGAGTCTAACTGAACGGTAGGAGTGGCTATGCGTGCTTTGATCACCGGTATAACTGGACAAGATGGTTCATATCTTGCAGAATTTCTCCTTGAGAAGGGTTATGATGTTTACGGCATGGTTCGCCGTAATTCGACAGAGAATTTTGAGAGAATCAACCACATTCGCGACAGAATCAATCTGATGCATGCTGATCTGTTTGATCAGCTTTCGCTCATCAGGGTCCTTCAGGAAGCAAAGCCAGACGAGGTATATAATCTTGCCGCACAGTCATTTGTACCGACCTCATGGTTGGAGCCGGTTCTTACTGGCGAGTTCAACGGACTCGGTGTCACAAAGATCCTTGAGGCAATCAGGCTAGTTGACAAGAAAATCCGTTTCTACCAAGCGTCATCATCTGAGATGTTCGGTAAAGTGCAGGAAGTTCCTCAGACTGAGAAGACGCCGTTCTATCCGAGAAGTCCATACGGCGTTGCGAAAGTCTATGGCCACTGGATCACAGTGAACTGCCGCGAGTCATACGGTCTCCATGCATGTTCCGGCATCCTGTTCAACCATGAATCGCCAAGACGCGGCCTCGAATTTGTCACGAAGAAGATCACTGATGGCGTAGCGAGAATCAAACTCGGTCTCGCCGATGAGCTTCGACTCGGCAATCTTGATGCGAAACGCGATTGGGGTTTCGCCGGAGATTTTGTCCGGGCGATGTGGTTGATGCTCCAGCAGGACAGCGCCGAGGATTTTGTCATCGCGACCGGAGAGAACCACTCGGTCGAGGAGTTCGTGCGCATGGCATTCGAACATGTCAATCTCGATTTTAAGCAGTTCGTGAAGACAGATCCCAAGTTCGTTCGTCCCGCCGAGGTTGATATTCTTCTCGGGGACTCCTCTCGCGCCCGCAAGAAACTAGGATGGGAACCTAGGGTGCCATTCGAGCAGCTTGTCCTCATGATGGTCGATTCCGATCTCCAAAAGCACCGGAAGATCATCGAAAGCAAGTAATTTATGCGCGCTCTTGTCACCGGTATCGTTGGATTTGCAGGATCGCACCTTGCTGCTGAACTTCTTGATGCCGGGTATGAGTTGTACGGCACGCAGCTTCAGGGCGAGAGCCGCCAACGACTGGAGGGGATCACGAGTTCTATTTCTATCTCGACGGTTGACCTGACCGATCATGCCGCCACAAGAAGGCTCGTGAGAAGGGTAAAGCCGGACGCGATATTTCATCTGGCAGCCATCTCCGCTGTCGGATATTCGTTCAAGAATCCGCGTCGCACGTTTGATGTCAATGTCAACGGCACATTGCATCTTCTCGAAGCGCTACGCGAGATAGGCACAGCCAAGAGCATCGTCGTTGTTACATCTTCGGATGTCTACGGCGTTGTGCGTCCCTCAGATCTTCCAATAAAGGAATCGACGCCCCTGGTACCAATAACACCATACGGTGTTTCCAAAGCCGCTGCTGACATGCTTGGCTATCAGTATTTTAGATCCTACGGGCTGCCGATAATGCGAGCGAGAGCTTTCAATCACACGGGACCGAAACAGGACCAGGGATTTGTCGTCGCTGACTTCTGCAGACAGGCTGCGCTCATCGAATCGGATCGTCTGCGGCCGGTACTCACGGTCGGCAATCTTGAAGCAAAACGGGATATATCGGATGTCCGGGATATAGTCAAAGGATACAGGCTTATAGCCGAGAACGGCAAACCGGGCGAAGTGTACAATCTGTGTTCCGGCAAATCTCACCGAATAAAATCCATCCTTGATAATATACTAAAGATGATTACGTTGGATGTAAGGATTGAACTTGATCCGAAGCTGTTACGACCTTCGGAGATACCTAATCTGGTCGGAGATCTTACGAGGGCAAGGCGGGCAGTTGGATATAAACCTAAGTATGAGTTGACAGGAACTCTTGCGGATACTCTTAGTTATTGGAGAAAGGCTGTACGGAGGAACAAGATTTGAAAACGCTGGAAGCCAAAATACGCGACCACTCCGCCGTTGTAGGAGTGATAGGACTAGGATACGTAGGGCTTCCTCTCGCAGTGGAATTCGCGGAGGAAGGTTTCAAAGTCATCGGATTCGACATTTCCAAGGAGAAGTGCAAGTTAATCAGCGCCGGGAAATCGGATATTCTGGATGTGTCGAGTGAGCGAGTCAAGGCTCAGATAAAGATCAAGAATTTCGTAGCCACGGGCGACTTCACGAAAATGAAACAGGTCGACTGCGTGGCGATATGCGTTCCGACCCCCCTTTCCAAGACCAAGGATCCTGATGTCACCTACATTCTCAGCGCTGTGAATGAGGCGAAGAACCACCTCCACAAAGATATGCTTGTGGTTTTGGAATCGACAACCTATCCCGGCACGACAGAGGAACTGATCAGACCGTTGCTTGAAGAGAAAGGATTCACAGTCGGGACCGATCTGTATCTTGCATTTTCGCCCGAGAGAATTGATCCGGGAAATGAGAAGTACGGAACCAAGAACACACCGCGCATTGTTGGTGGGTGCACTCCGAAATGCTGCAAGATGGCGAAACTGTTCTACGAGCAGGTCATCAACCACGCCGAAGCCGTATCGTCAACTCAGGCTGCTGAGATGGTCAAACTTCTGGAAAACACTTTCAGGTCGGTTAACATTGCACTGGTCAATGAGGTCGCACTCATGTGTGACAGACTGAAGATCGACGTCTGGGAGATTATTGACGCGGCATCGACCAAGCCATTCGGATTCATGCCGTTCTACCCCGGCCCCGGTCTCGGCGGACACTGTATACCGATCGACCCGCACTATTTGGCATGGAAACTGAAATCGCTCAACTACTATTCACGCTTCATTGAACTTGCCGGAGATATCAATTCGCATATGCCGGAGTATGTTGTGGACAGAGTGACACGTGCTCTCAATGCGCGCGGTGCTGCTCTGCGCGGTGCGAAGGTTGTGGTGCTCGGAGTGGCATACAAGCGCGACATTTCTGATGTGCGCGAGTCTCCTGCGCTTGACGTGATGAAGCTGCTTGATAATCAAGGCGCGAAAATCAGTTACTGCGACCCGTATGTACCAGTGGTGCATTTCGACGATGGTGATAAGAAGTCGGTGAAGCTGACTGCGGGACTTCTGCAGTCTGCAGATATTGTGGTCGTATTGACTGACCACACTAATTTCAACTATCAGTGGATTGCTGACAACTCACAGCTGATCTTCGATACGCGCAACGCTTGCAAGCGTGTCAGGAACGGTAAGAAGAAAATAATCAGACTGTAAATCGGAGGATTATATGAAGAGAGTATTAGCTGCTCTGCTGATCTCAACATTGCTCGTTGGCGCGCTCGGATGCGCATCGATGAACAAGACCGAAAAAGGCGCTGTCGT
Organism: Candidatus Zixiibacteriota bacterium; assembly: GCA_018820315.1. Taxonomy (NCBI): domain Bacteria; kingdom Pseudomonadati; phylum Candidatus Zixiibacteriota; species Candidatus Zixiibacteriota bacterium. The sequence continues at coordinate 42,239 of JAHJOQ010000137.1, forward strand.
AGGCGCTACTGCCGGTGCGATTCTCGGCGCTGTGATCGGTGACGCTGCAGGCAACACAGCCGCTGGTGCGATCATCGGTGCTGCTGTTGGAGGAGCTGCCGGAGCGATTATCGGTAGCTACATGGACAGGCAGGCCGAGGAAATTCGGCGCGACATCGAAGGCGCAAAGGTCGAGAGAATCGGCGAAGGCATCAAGATCACATTCCAGTCCGGAATTCTCTTCGATGTCAACAAGTCCGATCTGCAGCCGATAGCGCAAGACAATCTCGTGAAACTGTCGGCGATTCTCAACAAGTACGAAGACACCAAGATACTGGTCGAGGGACACACCGATTCGACCGGCACAGATGAACACAACATGAATTTGTCTATCAGTCGCACAAATTCGGTCGGGAATTACCTTGCAGGCCACCAGGTGAACCCAACTCGTTTGACCCTAATCGGCTACGGCGAGAAGCAGCCGACTGTTTCAAACAGCACACCCGAGGGGCGCGCGCAGAACCGCCGCGTCGAAATCGCAATCTTCGCTAATGACAAGCTGAAGAAAGAAGCACAGAAGCAAGCAGGCGGCTAACACGTCTTTTCTCACAGATATCAGCCCGCTCGGTGACATACGAGCGGGCTTCTCTACAGCGCTGTCAGGAATCCTTTCCTGTCGGATCAGTGCTCAAGACATACTCCCGGTTCACTTGTTCGATCTTCTGAATGGGAAATATCGGAAGTGGTCCGATGATTCACGGGGTCCCTAAGGCGCCAAGCCCATACTGATTCTGGCCCTGTCATATTCCGGCCTCAGGTAATCGTAATCATCCAGCCCCCATCCAAAGACAAGGTCAGAATTGCTGATTCCCTGCTTCAAGGACCAAACATGCGCCTCTATCGATTGCGAATTCGCACTCCGGGCAGCATACGCTGTGTAACGATCTGCAGCATCCTTGGTGCGAAAAGTCAAATCGAATTTCAGTCGCTGATGGAATCAGCCAGTGTCGCATTCGCATCATGTCTCACCTGGTCGCACTGAACAGGCGTATTTCGAAAATTCAGCGATGAGGATTTTATTGTTGAAATGCTTGATATTACGAGCTAATGTAAAATAACAAGCCAGACATGAACGCTGATTCGGAGGGACGATGCCAACATCAACCTGGTTGCTGCTGATATTGCCGCCTGTCATCCTCGTGATTCTCGAAATCATTCACTTCACGCGAGACGAGAAGGAACTCTGATATGGATCCGACTCTGATAGGCTTCCTGTTATATCTCCTGACAATACTGATAGTTGGCGTCATCACCGTTAGATTTACACATACGTTGGCAGATTATATAATCGCCGGGCGACGTCTCGGGGCGTGGGTTGTGGCATTCTCGGAGAGGGCTTCGGGTGAATCGGCATGGCTTCTGATAGGCCTGCCGGGGCTCGCGTGGGCATCAGGGTTCTCGGCACTATGGCCGGCAGTCGGTTGCACATTCGGAATCCTCTTCTCATGGGTGTTCATAGCGAGAAGGCTGCGAATCAGCACGGAGGAATATTCCGCAATTACGCTTCCCGACTATTTCGAGGCAAGATTCGGCGATGATTCACACCTGTTGCGGGTTGTCTCAACATTGGTGATCGTATTCTTCTTCACAATGTACGTCGCCGCTCAATTTCTCGGTGCAGGCAAAGTTCTCAATGCGACTTTCGGAATATCCCACATCTGGGGCATGGTCATCGGCGCCGTGATAATCCTCTTTTACACCATTCTCGGCGGGTTCTTTGCCGTGGCATGGACCGACCTGTTCCAGGGTATTCTGATGGTCGGCACGTTGGTTTGTCTACCCGTGCTTGCCCTGGTTGAAATCGGTGGATTCGGTGCTCTTGCCGACAAGCTTACAGCAATTAACCCCGCTTTAGTCACGATCACTGAAGGCAAGTCTGGCTGGGAGATGTGGTCTGTTATCCTGGGAGGGCTTGCAATCGGCCTCGGTTACATGGGACAGCCGCATCTGGTGACGCGGTTCATGGCAATTCGTGATCCAAAGGACTTGAAGAAAGGTTCTTTTATTGCAGTGATATGGGCACTCCTTGCATTCTGGGGAGCCGTACTTATCGGGATATTGGCACTCGGTCTTTACGGCACCGGCTTTGAAGATCAGGAACAGGTGATGCCGTTTATGACAAACGCACTGTTCCCGGCATGGATAGCCGGGATTCTGATATCGGGCGCAATTGCGGCGATGATGTCGACCGCCGACAGTCAATTGCTGGTATCGACTTCCGCGATTTCCGAAGACATATATCACCAGATGATCGACAGCAACGCATCGCAGAGATTGCTGGTCACTATCTCGCGAATCGCGACATTTGTAGTAGCGGTGATTGCTTTTGTGCTCGCTTTGTCAGCCGAAAACACCGTCTATAAGTTTGTTCTTTATGCGTGGGCGGGACTTGGAGCATCGTTTGGCCCCGCTCTGTTATTGTCGCTCTGGTGGAAGAGTGTCAGCAGGTGGGGAGTGCTTGCAGGAATGATCTCCGGTACGCTGACTGTCGTCCTCTGGAAATCCGTATTCAATCTATCCGATTATTTGTATGAGCTGATTCCGGGGTTCTTCGTTGCGTTGATGTCTATCATCGTTGTAACTTTGGTTGCTAAAAAGAAGCCTCGCTCGGACTGAGAGCAGCGCAGAGCGGCTGTGTGGCCGCGATCTGTGATCGCAGTTCGACCAGGATGGGAATTCTGGCGCGCGAATGAAGTCTATTGCTCTGATTTCTCTTTCTCTAACGCTCGCAAGCTGTCACGTATTTGACTCTTGGTCCTCACATTCTTGAGAACGCTGTCAGGAATCGCTTTCTTGGCAGTAGTGGTGTCTGACTCAGCTGCACTTTCCTTTTCAATTTCTTCGAAATCGGGCTGGCTTCTCATTTTTACATACTGTGACCGCTCTTTTTCGAAGATCAGTACATCGGCAAGCTGCTTTCCGAGCGCATCGCTTTCTGGGAAGTTGCAGTCCCAGATATCGGTTTCACCGAAATAGAGCATAGTTCCCTCTGAATCAAATACCATGCGAAGTGGAATATCGAGATAGCTCTTGCTCGTCACTCTCGTCGTTGCGTTCTTACCGAAGATCTTGAAGTTTATGACAGCGTAACCGGCACGTTTCGGAGTGAGGTCAAAGGTGCCTGAGTATGTGTCGCCGGTTCTTGGCCTGGCCTCCCAGGATTGCGCGAGGCTGTCTATTTGCACGGTCGGCAAGTAGACCCATTGAAACTGTATGTTGTGAACAAAATTAGTATTCGTGGTCACTTTAAATGTGACAGTAGATACCGAGTCTATCCGGGGAATGGGTGAAATGGACAACTCCACATCGAATGGAATACCCCTGCGGCGGCTGGGACCTTCGAAACGGTTCTTCCTTACGATTCGAATTTCGTTCATGTTGTTTGTGTGGAAATTCCCTGGACAGTTGCTGATCGGCGAAGGGTGCTTGCCGAAAGAGAGAGACTTGCCGTCGATTCCGAAACTCGCCTCCAGCTGATAGAGGCTGTGAATCTTGTCGTGAGGCAGAAATTGTTCGATTGCGATATAGAAGTTGCCTCCCAGAAGGAATGTCATTGGGATATCAACCTCGAGTGGTTTGCCTGCCTGAGGAGTCGGCCATGAAAACTGCTCGGCACCGAAGACGACATATTCAGACGGCAGGGCACGAATTCTAAATGCCAGGGTGTCGGCAACTTGTCGGGCAGCCGTAAACTTCACGTGAAGTGTGGAGGTATCTCCGACAACAGGCGATTGGAGAAAGCTGAGCTCGGCAGCAAACGGGAAATCGGTCCCGGCGGATTCGACAGTGTCGATCGGCTCGAATATGACAGTGCCCGACGCATCCCCTTCTGCCAGAATGACATTGACGCAGATAAGCAGCAAGCCGATGGTCGCCAGGATCGTTATGCTACTGAGACTCTTCATATCCTACCTGTTGTCAATACGCTTGATGAATTTAAGTTTGAATCGAGGATCATATTTGCCTTTGGAGCACCGACCGCACGAGCGTTCGCGGAGTCTCTTGCGGCTTGGGAATGTCTCGCCGCACGACGGGCATTGATACAAATACCTCAGTCCTCGCAGCATTCCGGGGTAATCCTTTGCGAAGCGAGTAGTGCCAATCCTTGCAGCTTCCTTTTTGAATTCGGGACCGTGATTCAGAATCTTCAAATGAATCATTTCATGTTTCAGCGTATCCACAATATCCTCAGGATAGTGCTTGTGGTAAGCCATGCCGAGCTTGATAATCAGATGGCTCACTATACATTTCCCGGCATGTTTCATCCTCGATGACCATTCGATTCTCACATTCGGAAGAGCACCGCAATAATACTTGACGTTGAGATTGTCGTAAAGCCTGAGCAGATCTGCCTCATCAGGAAAGAAATGTCCGCCCCTGACCCTTTCGAGGAATTCCTGTTCGGGATCAGATGTGAATAGGTCGAGATTATGAATCTTGAGTGCCTGTATTGTCGCCTGGCGCATATATTACCTCATTTTGCTCAACCAGTATAGGGCAATTCTATCTTGCTTACAAGTTCAAATTCGATTAGATTCAAGAAGTCACACAATAGAGGGACTTATGCAGAGAATCATGCTAATATTGCTGGCCTTGGTGCTGCTGCAGGGCTGTGCCGAGAAGATTGACTACGGTGAGACAGTTATATTTGTGTCTAATCTCGGTGATGGCCTCACCGGCACCGGCACTCCGTATGATCCATTCCGCTCACTCGAAACAGCGATCGATTCTGCATCCAACGGGTCGGTGATTCAGTTGTCCGCCGGTGTATATGAGGCTGTTCCGAACCGATATGATGAGGCTGAATGCGGAAATTGCGAGGTGCATCTGACGCCGGTGACTGCGACCGCCGGATTTCATATCAGAAACAAAGTGCTGACGATCCGCGGGGCAAATCGAGATAGCTGTATCATGATTACGAATGCCGGATACGGTCTGCTTTTCGAGCAGAGCTATGGTTCGAAGATCACAAATGTCACAATTACCGGTGGAGTTCGCGACAGTGACGGCAATGCGACCGATGCAGCGGTGATTGCCAAGTATTCGAGGGTAACGATTGAGAATTGCAATATTGCCGACAACACAGACCGGGATACGTCGGTCGTCGTCGGTATCGGCGGCATATTCGGGCGTGAATCATCGACGCTGATAATTCACGGCAATTCCATTCGCAACAACGGCTGGGATGGGATAGCCCTGTATCGTGGCGCGGTAGCCCTTATCACCGATAATACGATTGATTCGGGCCGAGGCGCAGGGATCGGGATTACATGGGATTCAGAGGCGCTCGTCCAGCGCAACAAGGTTTCGAATTACTGGAAGGGAATCGGCACTTTCGGCAATTCGCGAGCTGTTGTGCAGAACAACGTCGTGTTCGACAATCTCGGATGGGGAATTATCCTGACCGGGACATCATTCATGGAAGTGCGCAACAATACGATTGTGCACAATGGCAATTGCGGTCTTGCATGCTGGTCGGAGGATGCACGCGGAGTGGCGATCAACAACATAGTCGTTAACAACGGCTGGCGTGACGAATGGGTCTGTCCCTGTGTCGGCGTGCAAATGTGGGGGCAACTGCGCAATTTCCCCGTATCATACAATAACGTCTGGAACAATGTTGCGGGCAATTACAAGGGTATGCCGGAATGGACCGACAAATATGGCAATGTCTCGGTCGATCCGATGTTTGTCGATTCGCTCGATTTTCATATTCAGGACGACTCCCCATTGTGGCATATTGGCGATCCGTATTACACAGATCCTGACGGCACTCAATCTTCGATGGGAGCATACGGCGGCCAGGGGGATATCGAGTGGCGGCTGGGAATATCCGACGTTCAGAGTAGTGGGCGTGGCCGCGATCTGTGATCGCGGTTTACAAATCCAGTTGTCAGGATCTCCTCACTGACGTTCGGACCTGCTCTTCGCTTCGCTTGTGCAGGCAGGGATCCTGACCTCCTAGACTGGGAATATCCGACGCTCAGAGTAGTGGGCGTGGCCGCGATCTGTGATCGCGGTTTACAAATCCAGTTGTCAGGATCTCCTCACTGACGTTCGGACCTGCCCTTCGCTTCGCTCAAGCAGGCAAGGATCCTGACCTACGGCATCTCCCAAAACTTCAACTCAAACCGGCCATTCGTCAACACCGCATACGTAAAGTTCTCGTACCAATCGCCCGTGTTGATATAGATGCCGCTCTCGAATTCGATTCGCTCCGGGTGATGCGTGTGGCCTATCATTACGCAGTCGTAACCCTCGCGGAGTTTGTTCTCGGCAAAATCGCGATATTCCTGCACGAATGAACTCTTCGGAACGCCCGACGAATGCTTGCGGCTTGTGCGCGAACACCATTTGGCAAACGGTATCCCGATATCGGGGGGGATCTGCCGGTAGAGGAAGATATTGACCCTATTTTGCATGATGCGTTTCAGGATTCGGTAGCCGTGATCAGCCTTTGCCAGACCGTCGCCGTGGATGAGATAGATGTTCTTGCCTTCATGTGTGACAGTGGTGGCATCTCTGAAAACTTCGATATCGAGATGGCGTGTCAGCATATCTCCAAGCCAGAAGTCATGATTGCCGGTGACGTATGACAGCTTGACGCCCGAATCGACGAGCTGCGAGAGCAGGAAGAGAACTTTGAGATGGTCTTTCGGGATGGCGTGTTTGTATTCGAACCAGAAATCGAAAAGGTCGCCGAGGATATAGAGATGCTCCCCGTTGGATGCGACCATCCGGAAGAATCCCTCGAGCTTACGCAGCTTCTCGCGCTCTTTTGCTTCGCTATCGTGCCCGAGATGCACATCGGAGATGAAATATACCGCCATAGGAATGGATGTTAATCAAATCGTGGAGAAATGGAAAGGGAATAGTTGCTGGATCAACCGCGAGTACGGTGCATCATCTATTAACCTCAGCACCCACGACTCGTTCTTGTGGTTGTACTTCGGGTTGAGTCTGTGAAGGATCAAGTCCATCAGCGATGGTCTGCCATGATGCACCAGCTCGTATCTGCCGAGCAGCTCTGAGTAGTGGGCGATCTGATCAGTGGGGTAGCCGTCGGTGAATACTACCACATAACTCGGCGGTGAATCTGCCGAGAGGTCGCCACGCACGATTGCCTCGTTGATACTGTACGTCGGCGTCAGCTTGACAGAATTCGGTTTGCGGTAGTCCCAATAATCGTACGGCAGCCATTTCTTGCGCGCGGAGCAATCGAACAGTACGCCATCGACATCATCCTGCCGCGACAGATAGACCATCGGATCGACAGCCCCACGGTGCGCGTAATTGAATGTGAACGGAATGACGAGAATGATGTTCAGCACAATAAACCAACCCCAAAGCGCCAGCCGAAGTCCGCGCCATCTGAAATACCATCCGCCACTCTTGTAGAGATAATACAAGCCGACACAGCCGAGTACAATCAGCACGGGGAATATCGGGATGACAAACCGTTCCTGCTTGTTGACGACGGCGGAGTGTCCCGCGACGAACAGAATCAGCGACGACCACAAGATCAGGTGATTGCGGATGACTCGCTTCATGAATATTGAACCGACGAACAGTATCGCGAAGGGCGGAATCATGATGCCAAAGAGCACGAGTATATATTTGTACCATGGCCCCGGTATCGTAGGTGGTTGCGACATATTGCCGATGATGTAATTCGATACGCTGCCGAGGAATTCGCCATGAGTGTAGACATCGAGCACACCTTGCAGGGCGACTACGACGAGCATCGCTGTGCTGAAAATGGCTGCCTGCCGCCATCGCCGGTTCTGAATGACCATCGCGAACGGCACAAATATTAGCGCGAGCCCAACATGCATCCGGATCATAAACGCCAGCCCTCCAAACAGGGCTGCAACACACGCGTCGATATCAGAACCTCGCTTCATACTTCGATGCGCATAGTAAAGCGCCGGTAGGAGAAGATCGGCTGAGACCATCTCGACCAGGTTTCGAGCAGCGAAAAATGGCATGAAGAAATGTGCGCCGAGGATCAGCCCACCGGCAAGCGCAGTCTCGGTATCGGTCTCTTCTTTCAAATACCGATAGCCGAATATTACCGGCAGCAGCGACAGGAGCACGTGGATGAGCCGGTCGAAATACATATGCACATCCAGATGCTCGACACCGAATGCCGAAGTTATCTTCATGATACCAAGCAGAGACAGATTGTAGACAACGCTGCGCAGCACTCCGATTTCCGGCTTGCCTTCCCATCGGAGAGTGCCGTCATCAAGGAAAATCCCCTCGTGCTGCCAAGCCCAGGCGATGCGCACAGTCTCGAAATGGTCATCGTGCGCCATGTAACCCTGCGAGAAAATAGCCGCGAGTATTCGCAAGGCGACCGCGACGATTATCACGACGAGAAACGGATGCTTCTTCATGAATGATAACATAGGCAGCGGTAATTTATGATTTCCAGGTATGCGATTCAAGTTTAAATTTGCGCGCAGTCCCCCTGCGCAGTCAGGAATCCTTTCCTGACTGCAGACTGGAGCGGGAAGGAAAGGGTTCCTTCCCGCGCGGAATCGTGTTCTCGTCTTCAAACTCCACTTTCTACAAATATTTGCACTGTGACTCTGAAATGATATATTAGAGGAAAACCGGCACACCGGGAGGTTGGCATAGTTACACGTCGCGATTTCTTGAAGAAGACTGGCAAGGCTGCCGCAGCATCAGCGCTGTTCGGGGCGGGCTATCTTCTGGCAGATTCAAGACCTGATTTCCCTGTGGAAAAAAAGGCTCTTGGGATCCATCTCAAATATGCAATCGACGATCCGATTCTCGCACAGAAGCTCGCCGTTGCACGAGACGATTCGCCTGCCAGACTCGTCGAAAGAGCGTTGCTGGCTCTTGGCGGGATCGGTCAGTTTGTCTCGAAAGGTGACCGAGTCGTGATAAAGCCGAATGTCGGCTGGGATCGTGTACCGGAGCAGGCTGCCAACACGAATCCGGAAGCGGTCGCGCAGATGGTAAGGATGTGCCTGGCTGCCGGTGCAAGAGAGGTCATCGTTACAGATGTTACCTGCAACGATCAGCGGCGGACATTCCTCCGTTCCGGAATTCAGGCAGATGCTGAAAAAGCTGGCGCGAAGGTTCCCCTCTCGACAGACAGCGATTTCACTGAGATTGATCTCGGTGGTCAAGTCCTGACCGTATGGCCGGTGCTCAGACACATGATCGAGGCTGACAAGTTTATCAATATGCCGATTGCGAAGCATCACAGCCTCACCGGCGCGACTCTCGGCATGAAGAATCTTTACGGCATCATTGGTGGCAGGCGGAATCAGCTTCACCAGAAGATTGATCAGTCTATTGTCGATCTGGCGACATTCATGAAGCCGACTCTTGTGGTGGCGGACTGCTATCGCGTGTTAATGCGCAATGGACCGGTCGGTGGAAATCTTGATGATGTGAAGGAATGCCGCGCTGTTGTCGCCGGAATAGACCAGGTTGCTGTCGACGCGTATCTCACGCGCTTCCTCGATAAGACACCGGAGGATGTGAGCCACATCGCGCTTGCTCATCGAGCGGGGCTCGGCGGCATGAATCTGGATCATATAACGATTCTGGACGGTTAGTAATGACAATTGAAACAGTCCGTAATCTCAGACGCACCTCACAGGGCCTGTTTCTCGCAATATTCCTTATCCTGCTTCTCAGAACCGGATTCTCCGGATCGTTGTCCGCAGACGCAATCAAAGATTTCAGGCTGTCCTGGCCGGTGGCTGTGTTCCTGCAGTTCGATCCGCTCATGGCAATCTCGACAATGCTCACGACATGGCGTCTTTACGACGGGCTTCTGTGGTCTCTGATCCTTGTTGTCGCGACGTTGTTTTTCGGGCGATTCTTCTGCGGCTGGGTCTGTCCGACGGGAACAGTTAATCACTTGTTTTCATTGGGAAAAGCTAATCGCAAATCGCTACTTGGCAAAAGCGTCGTAGACTCGAACCGATGGCACCGTTACCAGAAGTTGAAGTACTACATATTGATATTGATGCTCGGGGCAGCTCTGCTGACCTCGCTTTTGACCGGCATTCTCGATCCACTGTCGCTGCTGATCAGATCAGTTGGTCTGGTTGTGATCCCGATGGTTTTGTATGTCATAGATTTTGTCAACGGTATCCTTTTTGGTGCAGGAGCGACTGCTCTGACCTATCCGGGAATCGCGCTGAACATGTTCTCTGAGCATGTGCTGTTGATGACAAAACCGGTACACTATCACACAATTATCTCCTTGGGACTATTCTTCTTCCTCGTGCTTGCGACCAATCGAGTATTTACCAGATTCTGGTGCCGTGGCATTTGTCCTCTCGGGGCGTTGCTCGGGATACTATCTCGATGGTCGATTCTTGGGATGGAGAAATGTCATGAGAACTGCACCGACTGCAATCTCTGTCTTAAGTACTGTCAGGGCGGAGACGACCCGATTGCGAACACACCGTGGAGAAAGGCCGACTGCCATCTATGTCTGAATTGTCAGGCTGTTTGTCCTGAAAATGTCATCAAGTTTAAGCTGTTTCCGAAGGATGCTCTCGATCAAGTGAATCCGGCGCCTGATATCACACGCCGCAAAGTTGCTGCTTCGATTCTCGGTGGGGCCGTCGCCGTTCCACTGATGCGGTCCGGGGATGATTTTGAGGCGAATTTCAATGAGAAATTGATCCGCCCGCCCGGCTCGGTCTCTGAGGACCAGTTTCTGTCGAGATGTGTCCGTTGTGGCGAATGCATGAAAGTCTGCCCGAACAACGCTTTGCACCCGACGTTTCTGGAAGCTGGCTGGGAAGGTATATGGTCGCCGATTCTGATCCCACGCATAGGCTACTGCGAGCACACATGCACACTTTGCAGTCAGGTTTGTCCGACCGGCGCGATCAGGGAGATTACGCTCGAAGATAAGGTTGGAACTGAGGACAAACGCGCGATTTCGATTGGCACTGCATTTTTCGATCGCGGGCGATGCCTCCCCTGGGCGATGGCGACACCCTGCATCGTCTGTGAGGAATGGTGCCCGACATCGCCAAAAGCGATTTATTTCGTCGAAGAGGAAGTGGTCGGACCTGACAAGAAGCTCGTTACGGTGAAACGACCGCACATGAACCCGGATGTTTGCATTGGATGCGGGGCTTGCGAAAAAGTCTGCCCGATTGTCGATAAGCCTGCGGTATATGTAACATCGGTGGGGGAAACACGCTCATCATACAATCAGATACTTCTTGAAAGAACAATGAAACGGAAATCGTCGTAAGTGGAGGCGATATCTTTATGAAGATAAGATACATTATTCTGGTGAATTTGATATTTGTGCTTGTGGCCGGATGCGGTGAGCAATCCGATACCGAATCATCCGGCCAACAGGGCGCGGCGAAGTCGTCCCCGAAGCAAGTCGTCTCTACGACTGCAATACTTCCACGAACCGAGGAACTTGCCGGATTTGAGAAAGTCTCGGACGATCGTGTGTTCGACGCGTATGAGACACTGGACTATGTCGGTGAAGATTCCCTGCTATTCGCAGACTACAGAGTGGTTGCAGCCGCATCTGCCGATTACATTGCCACTGAGGCCGATCTCCAGTTTGCAGTAGATGTGTACCGATTCCCCGGTTACTCCGAAGCTTTTGGAATCTATGCCCACCATCGCAAACCTGAACTGAAATATGTCAATGTCGGAACGCAGGGATACCTCGCTGATGGGTCGCTGTCGTTTTTCAGCGGAGACTACTATGTCAAAGTCTCGGGATATGCAGATTCCGAAGACAATGACTCGGCAGCAGTATACCTTGGCATGGCCGCGGCAAATCGAATCGACCAGAAATCGGTCTACCCGGCAGCAATACTCCTTATGCCTGAAGAGGGGAAGATCATCAATTCAGAGGAGTATTTCCCATTGAAGTTCCTCGATCACGATTTTTTCTCACCCGCGTATGCGTGCCGGTATCACCTCGGTGATTCGGTTTCGACTCTTGTCTTCATGCCGCGTGGATCGACAGCGGAGCTTCTTCAATACAAAGAGATTCTCACCAATCGGGGAAATAAAGTCATCGAGGAGCAACAGGGGGAACTACGCCTTTACTTCTGCGATGATGATAGACATGGCAGAGTCATCATGTCATCCAGAGCGGGGCGATTGGCTGGTGTAATTAACACCCCTGACAGGATCCTCGGTATGGAACTTCTTATGAAGCTCTGGAACAATGTCGATGTTGCGCAGCAGGGACACGATTGATCTCTTTCGCGACCACGGCGGCGACGTTATATTAGTCGCAACGTCGAACACAAACCGCTGGAGCGATCTATGATAGATTTCGAGTTCACCGATGACTACAACACCGTCGCGCAGCTTGCTCGTGACGTGGTTCATAAATATCTGAAGCCGAAGATCACCGAGCTCGATCGTGAAGCGAAATACGATCCCGATTTTGCCGGTCATTTGAAAGATGCTGACCTTCTCGGAGTCTGCATCCCCGAAAAATACGGCGGCATGGGGATGGACCATATCTCCCTTGGGCTGGTCTGCGAAGAGATGGAGTATATCGACACATCAGCACGAATTATCTTCTCGGTGCATGTCGGGCTCAATTCAATGACGCTTCTGACATGGGGAAATGAGGCGCAGAGAGAGAAGTCCCTCGTCCCACAGGCGGACTATCTGCTCGGATTCAGAACCGACCGTCCACCGAGATGTCTGCTGCCGGCATACGAAGAGTAGTCGCACAGGCAGCGAAGAATCAACATGTTTGTCACACCCGAAATCATCGCTGAGATTGAGAAGCAGTATGGCAAGCCTGAGGAGCGCTCGGCTCGCTTTGAGATGTCTGTTAGGCATTTTGCCAATCTGAAGAGTAGTCAGAAGAATGGTCGCAGTCACGATGTTACGCTTTTCATCAGGAAAGACGACAAATTTGTCGTGATAGCCAAGCATTTCTATCCTCCGGGGCTTTATCGTCCACCATCGGGCGGGATCAATCCTGGGGAAGGCTTTGTCGATGGTGCGAAGCGCGAGGCAAAAGAGGAGACCGGATGCGATGTTGAGCTCGTGCGCTATCTGATGCGAGTTTCGGTCGAGTTTTTTTGCGGGGCCGAGGCTGTCGACTGGACAAGCCACGTGTTCTTGGCCGACTATATTTCGGGAGTGATTAAACCGCTGGACACGGTGGAGATTCGAGAGATCGCTCTGGCCGGAATCGATAAGTTCCTATATTTCAAGGAGTTACTTCTTGCAAGCGATTCCGGGGGCATGCATTATCGGGCGTATCTTCACGATGAAATCCTAAAAATCCTCTGAATTGTTTGATCTCACTGACAGATTCTGACAGTCACCAGGCCTATAATTGATATTGAAATAAGGGTTGGGGCATTAGGGGCTCGGGTACGGCCTGTCGGCTAGGAGTTGTATTGGCATTCCCTATCAAGATGCTACTCCAGTCCGCTCTTCAGCGCGCCGGCAGGCTGACTATTTTGGCTTTCGCATAGGAAGCCCTGGGTGTAGGGGACAAGGATGTCCGACAGCCGGTGCGCCACACGTGCACCGGCGTTTTGTTGAATGTTGGCTCGTGTTCAGGCACTTGACGACTATTCACACCGTTGAAGAACGTTGCCCTGCAATCCTGGATTCAGATCTTCGGGCCTGTTGAAAAACCCTAAGTAATATCATTGCGAGCGAAGCGTGGCAATCTCCGTATTTCACAATAGCCTTGATTGACATAGAGGCCGCCACGTCGCTTCGCTCCTCGCGATGACGACGTTCCGCGGTCCGTGGCTTTTTCAACAGGCCCCCTCGTCGGAATGACGCGCCCAAAGGCGCGTTTCTGTTGTGAATCATCCAACAATATCCGTAACATCAAATTCACTGCAACTCTGAGAGGTTATGATGAGACGATTATTGTTTGCGATATGTGTGTTTGTCGGTCTTGCAATTGTTCTTTCGATTGCCGCCTATGCGGGTGAGATTGCGCTCAGTTTCGATGATGCCCCGAAAGGCAATTCGGGCTACTACACGGGACTGAAGCGAACCGAAGTCTTGATTGACAAACTCGCCAGTCTTGGAATTCCCGAAGTTGTGTTCTTCTGCAATTCGAAAAAACTAGAGAATGATTCCGGTCGAGTGCGCATTCAAATGTATTCCGATGCCGGGCACTTGATCGCAAATCACAGCCACACGCATCCCGATCTTGACGGCATGGACGCACGAAGATTCATCAGAAATATCGAAGTTGCACATGACGTTCTGAAAGACTTCCCGACATTTGTGAAGTGGTTCCGGTTTCCGTATCTGCACGAAGGCAGAACTGAGGCTGCGCGAGATAGTGTCCGCGGAGCGCTTGTGAAGATGGCTTACGAGCAGGGATATGTCACGGTCGACAACTATGATTGGTATCTCGACAAGCGTTTGAGCGACGCGATTCGGGATAGTCTGACAACCGATATCGATAAGCTGCGAGATATCTATGTCGAAATGTTGTGGAGCGCGATCCAGCATTTCGATAATATAGCAGTCGAGACACTTGGCCGGTCGCCAAGACATGTGCTGCTTCTTCATGAAAATGATGTCGCCGCCCTGTTCATAGATGACCTCGTGAATCGAATTCGCGAGAATGGCTGGAAGATCATCTCTCCGACGGCGGCGTTTCAGGATTCGATAGCGTATCATCTTCCTGATGTGCTCATGCTTGGTCAGGGGCGCGTCGCAGCGATCGCCCATGAGATGGACTATCAAGGTCCGCTGTGGCATGAATCTGAGGACACCGACTACCTCGACAGTCTGCTTGCAGCAGAGGAAGTATTCGAATAGTAATCACCCGAAACTCTGCATATCAGAACAGCATGGAGTTCCCCTATTGCGTGATCGAACATCCCATAGTATACTTACCTATCCTCTTGATGACTGGAGATGTCCTATGACACGCTTTTGCCTGGTCGTGCTTTTGTTGCTGTCATTTTCAATCGATGCTGCTGCACAGGAATTTATATCCAAGCGCAAGCCACCTTCCGGCAGAACATTTGGTGTCGGCTTGGGGATTCCGTACGGAGTAATCGGCGTGAACGTTGATTTCAAGGTTGATGACTTCGTTAATCTGTCGGCCGGTATCGGCAGCACTGTGTTTGCAGGTCTGGGGTACAGCATCGGAATGAAATACTTCATAACTTCTCCGGAGAGCGCAGTTCGACCGAGGCTATCGGCTTATTACGGCACCAATTATGTGTTTGTGAGAGAGTATTATGGTATTGACAGGGATGACGAGGGGGAGACGTACAATGGTCTGACGCTCGGAATCGGTTTGCTCTTCATGATGGGCAACTCAAGATCTAACGGTTTCGATATCGACATCATGTACATTACCACGACGAGCTTCGATGCAGTGGAGAAACGTAGTGAAGGTTTCGTGTTCGACGAATCCAAAGATGTCAAGTTTTCGGTCGGGTATCGGCATGCGCTGTGACAGGAGCTCACATCACACCTCGATCTTGATCCGGATTCTTGGATGCTGCCCGGCTAATCCTCCATTCACTAGAGACTATATTGCTGCCTTCAGTGTGCCGACTGCCTACAAGTGCAACATCCGCGGGGTCTTCACTCTGCCATAGTATGGTGAGCAGGCATCGTCATACTGATATGTCGAAGCAGGACGGATTCGGGACAATCTGTCCGAGAATTCCCTTTGCGGGACCAATTTCTATTGCTATATTGTTTTTGAAAAGGCGGCTTGGGTTCCTTCGTTCTCTGACTGACTCATAATGACTGATCAATCGCCCAAGCACCTGCCTCAATAATCAGTTGTGTTCCAGACGTGTGGTTCTGTGTTTTCCAAGAGTGGCTAGGAGAAACTTGAGATAGAATTTGTCAGTTGGTTCCTGCACATTTTTGCTGGAGAGGTATGCCCTATGACTAGATCGCAAGATGACCGGAGGCGGGGTGAGGAGCCTGAACATCAGTTCCCCCTGTGGGCGCCGAAAGCAGGTGTCATTATCGGATCAGCGACCTTGGTATTCCTGATGATTCTTGTGTTTATGACGCTGTTCGGCGCCGTCATAGACCAAGCAACGCGGTATCTCATTGTGGCAATTCTAGCACTCGGAACGGCGCTTGCAACATCATTTCTCAGTGGATCGGCAGCGGCAGAAGGGAAGCTCCCTTTTTCACTTTCAGGAAAACCGATTACGTTCAGCGTGACTGGTGGGATCGCGACCTTTGTGATAGTCTTTAGTCTGGTTTCCTTTCTGTGGAAGCCTGCTGATACAGGGACCAATGGATCTGAAGGTGAACCGCATCGCAGCTTCAGTGGGCGGTTAACAGTAGATGGAGTGCCGTTTAAGGATGCCTACCTGACATTATTCCCTGACTCTCTCAATGATTCCAAGCGCCCGAGTCGGACAGATGAGTCTGGCGCTTTCAGGTTTGACAACATTGTAGCGTTGTCGGACACTGCCTCGTTGTCTACTAAGTTACCAATGTATAAAGAAGCACGAAGGAACATCAGCCTGTGGAGATATTGTCAAGAGTTGTGGATGATTGTTTTGATAGTATCCTCAAGTTCTCCAGTTATGCAGCTTCCTTTATTTCTCCATCAACGAACTTAACA